>JBJMQJ010000486.1:0-16257 GCA_045802765.1 Myxococcales bacterium | reverse complement strand
TCGGCGTGGAGTATCCCATCCGCCGTCTCGCGCTCGGTTCGCAATGCCTCGTCCGCCTTGGCCCGTTCCATGACGACGGCTTCCTCGCGCGCAGGTGTGGTCGCTGCGTTCCCCTCGTCCGCCATCGCCCGCGCCGCTTCCAGAACGTCATCGGCACGGTCGCGCGCGTTCTGCACGACTGCGTTGGCGCGGTCCTCGATGGCGATGCGGCGCCTGACCAGCTCACCGTCGGCTTTCTCCCTCTCGATGCGCAGGCTTTCGTCGGTCTTTTCGCGTTCCGGTGCAAAGCTCGTGTCCTGCTGCATTCGGCGGCTCCCTAAGTCGTTTGAATGGAGCGTCAGGTAGGCGCCCCAGGAACCGGGAAGTCAAGCAAGCGCAGGCACATCCGCCGACCTCAGGTGCGGGCGAAATTGAGGGTCAATGCTGCATGCCCCATCGGCGGATCGTCCGCTGCTCGATGGTGCGGAAGATGAGGTTTTCCACCACCAGCCCGATGAGGATGACGGTGAAGAGCCCCGCGAAGACGTTCGCGATCTCCAGCAGGTTCTTGTTCTCGAACACGTACCAGCCCAGCCCGCCCGAGCCCTGGCTGACGCCGAAGACCAGCTCGGCGGCGATGAGCGTGCGCCAGGCGAACGCCCAGCCGATCTTCAGGCCCGTCAGGATGTTCGGGAACGCCGCGGGGATGAGGATCTGCAGCACGTACCGCGGTCCCGAAAGGCCGTAGTTGCGGCCCACCATGCGCAGGGTCTGGGAGACGGAGCGGAACCCCGCGTGCGTGTTCAGCGCCACCGACCAGAGCACGGCGTGGATGAGCACGAAGATCAGGCTGCCGTTCCCCAGCCCGAACCACAGCACCGCCAGCGGGAGCAAGGCGATGGAGGGCAGCGGGTTGAACATCGCGGTGAGCGTCTCCAACAGGTCCGTGCCCACCCGGCTCGCCGTCGCCAGCGCCGTCAGCAACGCCGCCAGCAAGAGGCCAACCCCATATCCCTGGAGCAGCAGCCGAATCGACGCCCAGGTGCGTTGCGGGATGACCCCGCTCGTGATGGCGCTGAAAAATGCCTGCACGGTGGCGGTGAAGGTCGGGAACACGAGCGGATTGTCCACCTTCCGTGCGTAGATCTCCCACGCCGCGGCGAGCACCACGAGCAGCACCGTCTTGCGCACGCCGCTCTTGCCGAAGATGCGCTCCCAGGCCGTGAGCGGCTTCTCCACCACGCCGAAGAGCTTGCTCTGCGTCTCGGCGACGAACTCGGGCCTCTGCACCTGCACGCTCCCGTCAGGCATGGGCAGAGGCCTCCTGCTCCACTTCCTCGGCGAAGAGCATGCGCTGGATGCGTTGCGACAGCTCGCGCCCCTCGGCCCCCTCTGCGCGACCCTTGCTGTTCAGCTCGGCCTTGACCTGCCCTGGATGGGGCGAGAGGAGGAGGATCCGGTTCCCGATCAGCACGGCCTCCGGGATCGAGTGGGTGACGAACAGCACGGTGAAATGCGTGTCGTCCCACAGCTGCAGGAGCTCGTCCTGCATCTTGCGTCTGGTGAGGGCGTCGAGCGCGGCGAACGGCTCGTCCATGAGCAGGATCTCCGGCTCCATCGCCATCCCGCGCGCGATGGCCACCCGCTGCTTCATGCCGCCCGAGAGCGTGTGCGGATAGCTGTCGGCGAACTTTCCCAGGTTCACCTTGTCGATATAGTGCATGGCCTTCTCGTGCGCCTGGCGGCGCGGCAGCCGGCCGCTGGCAGAGAGCGCGAAGACGACGTTCTCGCGCACCGTCTTCCAGGGGAGGAGTTGGTCGAACTCCTGGAAGACCATCACGCGGTCCGGCCCGGGCTTCTTGATCGGCGAGCCGGTGAGGCGCATCTCGCCCTCGACCGGCTCGATGTAGCCGCCCACCGCCTTGAGCAGCGTCGACTTGCCGCACCCCGAGGGCCCCAGGATCACGTACCGGTCCGAGCGGAACACCTGGAAGCCCACCCGGTACGTCGCGGTGACGAGGTGGTCCCTCGTCTTGTACTGCAGCGTCACGCCGCGGACGTCGAGGAGCGGCTCGGCCACAGGGGCTTACGAACCCGACAGCGAGTGCACGTTGTCGAAGAAAAGGTCCTTCCACGAGGCAGGCTTCTTGCTGATGCGGCCGACCTTGTGCATGAACTCGGCGGTCACGTTCAGGCGAT
The DNA here is from genome assembly GCA_045802765.1 of Myxococcales bacterium. GTDB lineage: Bacteria > Myxococcota > Myxococcia > Myxococcales > 40CM-4-68-19 > VBKO01. The sequence continues at coordinate 14,079 of JBJMQJ010000486.1, read as the reverse complement.
GCGGCTCGAGCGTGAACCTCACCTTGGGATCGTTGAGCTGCTTGACCAGCTCGGCGACCGGCTCGTTGCTCCCGCTCATCCGTTTGTAGGTCTCCGCGGCCGCCTTCTTGTCCTTGTTGATCTGGTCGGTCGCTTCCTGGAAGGCGGCGACGAATGCCTGGTAGGCCTTCGGGTTCTGGTCGTGGAACTTCTTCGTCGACCACACCACGTTGAAGGTCGCGGGGCCGCCCAGGATGTCGTAGCTCGAGATCACCGTGCGCATTCCCTTGGCGTACTCCTGGTAGGAGAATGGCGGCGAGGCGAAGTGCGCGGTGATGCTCCCGCTGCCGGAGAGCAGCGCCGCGGCCGCATCGGGGTGCGGCATGGAGACGGTGAGCGGATCGAGCTTGTCGTAGCTCTTCTCCCCGAACTCCTTGGCCGCCGCCATCTGCAGCAGGAGCGCCTGGGTGGAGATCTTCACGGTGGTGACGGCGATCTTGTCGCCCGGGCCGAAGTCCTTGAGCGCCTTCACCTTGGGGTTGTTGGTCATCAGCTCGTTGGGCATGTCGTTCAGGGCGCCGACGCCTCGGACCTCCATCGGCGTGCCTGCCGTCTTCGCCCACAAGGTGATCAGCGAGGGCACGCCGCCGGTGCCGAAGTCCAGGCCGCCCGAAAGCAGCGCGTCGTTCATCGCCCCGGGGCCGCCCAGCTTGGCCCAGGTCACCTTCACGTCGCCGAGGCCCGCCTGCTTGGCGTGCTTCTCGACGAGCTTCTGGTCCTGCATGAGCATGAGCGCGAGATAACTCGTGCCGTACTGCTGCGCGCAGCGGATCTCGTTCGTCTCCGCGAACGCCGGCGCGGCGAAGAGGATGAGCAGCAAGGGCAGGAACTTCTTCATGGGCTTATTCCTCCTCAGAGCGCGGCGCGGACCGCGCGGGTGACGTCCTCGGTGTTCGCGGAGCCGCCCAGGTCGCGCGTCCTGACGCCGCTCCCGGTGACGGACTCGACCGCCGCCATCAGCCGGCGCGCGGCGCCCGGCTCGCCCAGGTGCTCGAGCATCAGCGCCGCCGTCCAGAAGGTGGCGACGGGGTTCGCGATCCCCTTGCCGGCGATGTCGAAGGCGGATCCATGGATCGGCTCAAACATGGACGGAAAACGGCGCTCGGGATTCAAGTTGGCCGTGGGAGCGATGCCCAGGCTGCCGGTGAGCGCCGCCGCGAGGTCGGAGAGGATGTCCGCGTGCAGGTTGGTCGCGACGAGAGTGTCGAGCGTGCCGGGCTTGAGCACCATCCGGGTGGTCACCGCGTCGACCAGCTCGCGGTCCGTCTTCACCTCCGGGTAGTCGCGCGCCACCTCGAAGAAGACCTCGTCCCAGAGCACCATCCCGTGCCGCTGGGCGTTGGACTTGGTGACCAGGGTGAGGTGCTTCTTGGGGCGCTTGCGCGAAAGCTCGAAGGCGAACCGGTGGATCCGCGTCACGCCCGCGCGGGTGAACACCGCCGTCTCGGTGGCGACCTCTTCGGGCAGCCCGCGGTGGGCACGCCCGCCGTGGCCGGCATACTCGCCCTCGGTGTTCTCGCGGACCACCACCCAGTCGATGTCCTGGCCCGCCCGCAGCGGGCTCGTCACTCCCGGCAGCACGCGCGCCGGCCGGACGTTCGCGTACTGATCGAAGCCCTGGCAGATGGGCAGCCGCAGCCCCCACAGCGAAACGTGGTCGGGTACCTTCTGGCTTCCCACTGCCCCGAAGAAGATCGCGTCGAACCCGCGCAGCTTCTCGAGCCCGCCCTCCGGGATGTAGTAGCCGCGCTCGAGGTAGTAGTCCGAGCTCCAGGGAAAGCTCTCGACCTCGAGCCGGAAGCTTCCCTCACGCGAGGCGAGATCCTGAAGGACGCGGAGCCCGGCCGCGATCACCTCCACTCCGATTCCGTCTCCGGGGATGGCCGCTATCCGGTGCGTGCGCATGGGGGGCGCATCCTGACAAAGAGGGAGTCCCGGTACAAGCCGTTCGTAGGAGGCTGGCCGGCCAGACGGTCCCGCGCTCGACTACGCGCGGCTACCGCGATCCAGCATCAACACCGCGAACAGCACGGTCAGGTACGCCAGCGAGAAGAGGAATTCGTTGCGCGCCCAGCGCTCACCGGCGTCGGCGCGCAATCCTCGGATCCCGTAGCCGAGGAAGAGCAACCCCGAGAGCAGCGCCGTGGCGAAGTAGAAGCCGCGCCCGATTCCGAGCGGCACGAACAACAGCGACACGGCGACCAGCGCCACCGTGTAACGGACGATGTTGCGGCGCGCCTCGCGCTCGCCGCCCGGCTCGTTGGGCGACACCACCAGGCCCGCCCGGGCGTACTCCTCGCGGCGGAACAGCGTGATGGCGAGGAAATGGGGCACCTGCCAGAGGAACATGACCGCGAAGAGCAACACGCCGGGCAGATCGAGGCTCTCGGTGGCGGCGGTCCAGCCGATGAGCGGCGGGATCGCCCCCGGCACCGCGCCGACCAGCAGCGCCGCGGCCGTGTAGCGCTTGAGCGGCGTATAGAGCAGCACGTAGCTGACCAGCGCGACCGACGCGAGCAACCCCGGGAGCGGACCGACGGCGAAGGTGAGCAGGGGCACCGAGACCGCGGCGAGCGCGAGGCCGAAACGCAGCGCGATCTGCGGGTCCATGCGCCCGGCCGGCAGCGGGCGGTTCATCGTGCGCCTCATCAGCGCATCGGTGTCGCGCTCCAGGTACATGTTGAGGACGTTCGCGGCGGCGACGATCAGCACGGTCCCGACGAGCGTCAGCAGCACCGTGCGCGCAGGCAGCCTCCCGGGAGCGAGCCACAGGCCGCTCGCGCAGGTGAACACCACGAGCGTGGTGATCCGCGGCTTGGCTAGCTCGACGTAGTCCCTCATCGCCGCGGCCGTCATGCCGGCGCGCCCAGCGGCTCTCGCGCGGGCTGCGGCGCCTCGGCGGGGCGGGTCAGCACGAGCAGCGAGACGAGGTCGGCGAAGAGCAGCGCAGCCACCAGCAGGTGGGCGGTGACGGGCACCAGGTCCTTGAAGGTCACGATCGTCAGGATGCCGAGGACGATCTGCGCTGCGACCAGCGCGGGTCCCGCCCAGGCGAGCAGCTTGACCAGGCCGGTCGCGCCTCGGGCGAGCCGCGCCGCGTTCCAGAGGACGAGCGCCAGGACCACGAAGGCGAACGCGCGGTGGAGCATGTGCAGGTGGACCGAAGGATGTACGCCGGTCGGCCACCAGGCCCCGCGGCAGTACGGCAGGTCGGTGCAGACGAGCCCCGCGCCGGTGTGCCGGATGGCCGCGCCGAGCACGATCTGGAAGTAGGTTGCCCCGGCGGCCGCCCAGAGGAGCGCCGTCCGGGGCGCGGCCGCGCGGGCGCCTGCGAGCTGCCAGGCGAGCACCAGCGCGACCGCGAGGAACAACATCGAGGTGGCGAGGTGGAGCACCAGCACGGTCGGCGGCAACCGGTAGACGACGGTGAGCCCGCCGAGGAGCCCCTGAGCCATCACCAGCGCGAGCGCCAGCACGGACAGCCGGCCCGGGCCGCGACCGCGCGCGAACGCCCAGCCGCAGCCGGCGAACCCAGAGAGGACGAGCAGTATGGGCAGGATGGGGAGCGCGCCGTCCCGCTGCTGCAGCCTGGCGGCGACGAAGGCGCTGCCCAGGAGGAGCGGCGCGAAGACGCCACAGAGGAGGAGCCACCGCCTTCGCGGCAGCGTCCCGATGCACAGCCCGAGCGTGCATAGACCGACCGCCGTGGCGATGAGCCGATGGGTGTGCTCCACCAACACGCCGCCGACCATTCGCGGCATCGGCGATCCGAAGCAGGTCGGCCAGTCGGGGCAGGCCAACCCGGAATCGGTGTTGGTGACCAGCCCGCCCGCGACGATGAGGACCAGCGTCAGGAACGCTGCAGCGGCGGCCAGGCGGCGAACCCACATCGGACGTCAGGCTCCCGAACGAGCGAGGGGAGAGCTCTTTTACGCGGCTCTCCCCCCTCGGTACAAGCCGAAACGATCACCGCGAAGAGCGCGAAGCGCGCGAAGATTCGAGTGCCAAAAACCTTCGCGCCGCTTCGCGCTCTTCGCGGTTCATCAGTTCCTACGGCACGGCGCTAGCCGGTGGCCTTTTCGGTGCCGTCGTACTTGAAGGTGGCCTTGGCGGGCTTGCCCGCCTCGACGGTGACTTCCTGGGTCTTGACGCCGTACTTCTCGTGCCAGGACTCGACCGTGTACTTGCCGGGGGGCACGTTGTCGATCTTGAACGACCCGTCCGCGCCCGTCACCGCCTGCAGGCCGTGCTTGGTGATCCCGGTGTAGCCGCGCATCCAGGGATGCACGTCGCACTTCCAGCGCAGCATCCCCTCTTCCTTGGCCGCGTACTCGAGCGGCGGGGTCTTTTCGTTCGGCATGCCCTTGTTGAACACCGTGGTGGCGCCCAGGTAGGTGTGCACGTTGTGCAGGACCGGGTCGCCGTTCTTGGCGACGATCTTCTGCCCGACCACCGCGGTCACCATGCGCGGCGTGTACATGCAGTCCTTCTGGTCGATCTCCGCCGGCTTGGAAGTGTCGGGCTTGAGCGTCGCGGGAGCGCCCTTGCTGACGTGGACCCAGACGTTCTCGAGCTTGCCGCTCTTCACCAGGACCGACGGATCGGTCATCGGCTTCTTCGCGCAGTAGGGGTCCGCTTCGCGGTGCAGCTTGACCGGCGTGGGCGCCTTGCCGGTGAAATCCACCGTGCCCTCGATCGAGCCGTCGGCAGCCAGCGCGGCGAGCGGCAGGGCACAACCGAGAGCCATCGCCGCGATCCTGAGCTTTGTCATTCGTCCTCTCCTGACGGGTGGGAGGTGCGCACTACCAGAGCGGACCTTCGTTGACAAGACGTCGGCCGCACCAGGGAATTCAGCCTCGCGTGCCTTCCAGCTGCGCCGTGCGCGCCCCCGGCGCGGCGTAGCCCGGCTCGCCCAGGTGCATGAGCAGGTCCCGCAGCGCGTCGATCTGCGCCTTCGCGTCGCCGCCGAACGCCTTGTAGTTCGAGGTCGGGTGCGAAGGGTCGGCGAAGTCCCAGAAGCTCGGCATCCGGGTGCCCTCCTGGAGGGCGTTCGGGTTCTGCAGCCAGGCCACGATCCAGTCCGGACGCAGGCGGCTCTTCGCGAGCTGGAAGTTCGGCGCCGCGCTCGCCGGATCCTGGTTGGGCGCGAGCTTGCCGACCACGTGGCAGGAAAGGCACTTGAGCTCGGCCATCAGCGCGGTCGCTTCCTTCGCCTGCGCGGCGGGCAGTCCGGGCGCCTCGGCGGTGAGGTACGGGAACGGCTTGTTCGCAGCCGCCGCGAAGTAGTGCACCACGTCGGTCGCGTCGCCGTCGCTGAAATGGAAGGTCGGCATCCGGACTTCCAGCCAGGGGCGCAGCGGGATCGGTCCCTTGAGGAAGCCGAACAGCCAGTGCGGCTGCACGCGCCATCCCTCGCCGGTGATGATGGGCGGCGCGAAGCTCTGGTTGTCGTCGTTGAAGAGATCGCGGATCGCGCCGCCCTTCCCCTCCACCACGTGGCAGTTGCGGCAGCCGTTCCAGAAGACCAGCGCCTCGCCGCGCGCCACCGCCTGCTTCTGCGGATCCTGCGCGGCGAGGAACTTCTTGTCGGGCCGGTCGCCGGTCTGCCCCTTGAGGAAGACGAGCAGCGCGAGCGACTCGTCGTCGGAGAAGTCGAACTGGGGCATCCGCGTCTCGACGCGCTCGTACCCGAACACGCGCGGGGTGTGCAGCTTCTCCCAGACGAAGTTGGCGTACGTCTCGCGGTGCTTGGGATCCTCGGTGAAGTAGCGCACGTCGCCGAAGTCGAGCAGGTGCGCGTCCTTGCGCCCGTGCTCGGTCAGCTCGGTGGCGATCTTCTGCGCGTTCTCGAAGCCCTTGATGTCGTGGCAACCGAAGCAGCCGTACTTGTTGATCTGCGCCTTGCCCTGCTCCGCCAGCTGCTGCAGCTGCTTCTCCTGTCCCGGCGCGTACTCCGGCGGGTCGGGATACTTCTGCTCGGAGCGCAGCGTGAGCAGGTAGGCCGTCACGTTGGCGGCTTCCTCGTCGGTCAGCCGCAGATCGGGCATCTTCGTCTGCGGCCAGAGCGCCTTCGGGTTCTTCACCCAGCCGTAGATCCACTCCGGCTTCGCCTTGTCGGCGACGTTCCACAGGTTCGGCGCGTAGTCGCGCTCCGCCGATCCCTCGCTGCGCCGCGCGGCGGACCCTTGCTCGACCACGTGGCACCCGCGGCAGCCGACCGAATCGAAGATCTGCTTGCCCTTGGCGGCGTCGCCTTTGGGCGCGCTGCTCACCGGGAGCTTCCTGCGCTCGCTGCTCGTCCACAGGTAGGCGGCGATCTGCGCCACTTCCTGCTCGCGCACCTTGCGGTGCTCGGCCATCACCTGCTCTGGCTTCGTCCCCTCCGGGTGCGGCACGGCGTCCGCGCTCACCGCGCCGGGCCAGAAGTTCGGCATGCGCGTCGCGGGCCGCCATCCCTTGGGAAAGCCGATCCAGGTGTGCAGCCAGCCGGGCGTGGTCTTCGAGGTGATGCTGGTCAGCGTGGGGCCGCGCTTGGCGAGATCGTTGTAGCCCTCGATGGGGTGGCAGCCCCAGCAGCCGACGTCGACGAAGAGCTTCTTTCCCTTGGCGAGCAGCGGCGCCTGCTCGACGTTGATCTGCTGGTTGTGGCACTGGTCGCACTTCGCCTGCAGGAAGGCGCCCTTGTACGCGCGCCCCATCACCTCGACTTCCTCGGTGAGCGGGTCGTTCCAGTAATGATCGTCCTCGCCGTGGCGGAAGGCCTTGTGCTCGACGCCCTTCGTCTGCATGCCCTCGCCGCCGTGGCACACCGTGCACCCGACGTTCTCCGGAACGTGGTTCTGCACGAGCAGCGTCCAACGGCTCGGGTGCGTGCGGAAGACCGGCTTCACGTCGAAGAGGTCGACCTTGTCGGCGTCCTCGAACGCGGCGAGCGTGTCCTTGTCGGTGCAGGCTTGCGCGACGCGCTCCCGCGCGGCGGGCTTCTCGCTTTCGCGAAGCGCGTCGTCGGCGGGATTGCGCGCGATGCCCTTGTGCTCCGGCTGCGCGGCGGCGATGACGCCGCCTTTCCCATCCTTCAGCACCGTCTTGGTCTTCGCCAGCCAGCGCGCGTCGGGCCCGCAGTACGCCTCGGCGCGCTCGACCCACCGCTCGTAGGCGGGGGCCGGGCGGCATTCGGTGGCGCTCGCCGGGTCCATCGGCGCCGGCGGCGCGGGCGGCTGCCAGCCTCCGGGAGGAATGGCGGTGGGGACCTTTGGCAGGTCCTCGCAGAGCTTGTCGTGCACCGTCTGGTACGCGTCGATCACTTCGGGATCGAGCGCGAACTGCGCCTTCATGTCCGCGTCCGACATCTTGTTCTTGCGCGCCTCCAGCACTTCCCAGGGCGCCGAGAAGCCGCCCTTGTTGACCGCCACGTGGCAGTTCTGGCAGCGGTCCACGGTGGGGCCGCCCCAGGAATTCTTGAGATCTTGCACCCAGTACTGCTCCATCTGCGGCCACTTGCCGGAGACGGTCTCGATCTTCTTCCTCAGATCTTCGGCCGGCTTCTCCAGCGCCTCGAGGCCCGCTTGCGCCTTGTCCTTGCGGGCCTGGAACGCCTGGCGCGCCTTGGTCGTCTCCTGGTGGCGCGCGATGGCGGCATCGTAGGCGCGCTGCTTGTCGTCGATGCGGCGCTGGACCTCGTCGTACTGCTTCTGCAGCTTCTGCTCGGCCTTGGCGTCCTCGTCGTGCCGCGCCTCGCGGAGCTTGTAGTAGATGGCGTCCTGCTCGGACTTGTCGAATCCCAGGTAGAGCTTGGCCTCGGCTTCCTTGACACGCGCCTCGTCGTCCGCCTTCGCCGCCGCGTCGTAGGCCCGCCGCTGCTCGGGATTCCCGCTGATGGCCGCCGTCGCTGCCTGCAGATCCTTGCGCAGCGCTTCGCGCTTGGCCTTGGTGTCCGCTTCCTCGAGCCGTTTCTCCGCGCGGGCGAGATCGCCCTTGAGGTGCTTCTCCTCGAGCTGGAAGAACTCGCGCTGGTATCCTTTCCAGGGCCTTCGCGGGAAGACCTCGTCGTAGACGGCCCAGCCGGTGCACAAGGCGAGCAGCACGGCGAGCCCCACGAAGGGCCATTTGAGCGACTGGAGCTCGAGAGGTTTGGTGGCCATGTTTTCTCGGCTTGCGGCTTGCGGCTTGGTGAAGGGCGGCGTTTCCGCGAGCCGCAAGCGGTAAGCCGCGAGTCGCTAGACGTTGAGGATGTTCGGGATCACGAGGATGTATTTGATGTTGAGCGTGAGCCGCAGGATCATCTTCACCACCACGCCCGCCATGATCATGAACAGCGTGGCGACGATCCCGTACCGGACGAATCCCAGCTCGCGGATGAAGGCGCTGTCCTTCTTCCACTTGTAGACGGCGCCCGGGATTCCCACCAGCCACCCGCCCACGCAGACGAGGCCGAAGAGCATGGCGCCCATCTCGCTGCGGACGCCGAGGAAGTACGGCAGGTCGACGTTGGTGAGCGGGACGACCTTGTGCGGATCCCAGTAGTCCCAGGGCATGAACAGGTTCCAGCCGGGGCCGCGGAAGAAGACGCCGATGGTGATCATCCCCACCCACAGGACGAGGAAGCCGAAGCAGAAGGTGGCGATGGCGAACTTCCGCTCGCGGAAGGTGTAGTAGCCGTTCCCCTTGGGGTTCACGTCGATGTAGGGGACGACCATCAGCCCGACGATGATGAGCGAGGGCAGGACGACGCCGGCGATCCACGGGTCGAAGTAGACGAGCATTTCCTGCAGGCCGAGGAAGTACCACGGCGCCTTCGAGGGATTGGGCGTCTTGGTGGGATTCGCCGGCTCCTCCATCGGCGCGTCCACCGTGATGCTCCACACCAGGAGCACGAGGAGCAGGACGCAGCCGGAGATGAACTCGGCGCGCACCAGATAGGGCCAGGTGTGCACCTTGTCGGGGAGATCCTTGGCGGCGAGCGCGCGCGCCCGCCCGGACTGGACCTTCACCTCTTCCTGGTCGGCGATCGGCGCGCCGGGGGAGATGTTCTCGGCCATGGCTTCGAGTCCTCGCGGTCTAGAGCGGGCCGGAGATGCCGCCGTCCTTCCGGATGCGCCAGAAGTGCAGGATCATCAGGATGGAGGCGATGATGGGGATGAAGATGCAGTGCAGGACGTAGAAGCGGAGCAAGGTCGGCGACCCCACCACCGTCCCCGCCGTCAAGAGAGCGCGCGCGTCGTAGCGCGGAGTCATGCCCAGCTGCGGCCCGAACGGCCCTTCGTTGCCGAGGAGCGGCGTCGCGCGCGCCATGTTGGTGCCCACCGTCACCGCCCAGATGGCGAGCTGGTCCCAGGGCAGGAGGTACCCGGTGAAGGAGAGCAGCAGCGTGAGGGTGAGAAGGTTGACGCCGACCACCCAGTTGAACTCGCGCGGCGGCTTGTAGCTGCCGGTCATGAAGACGCGGAACATGTGCAGCCAGATGAAGATGACCATGCCGTGCGCCGCCCAGCGGTGCATGTTGCGCATGATCATCCCGAAGGGGACGTCGAAATCGAGGTACTTCACGTCCCAGTAGGCGTACTCGCCGGTGGGGCGGTAGTAGAACATCAGCACCACGCCGGTGACCACCGTGCACAGGTAGAGCAGGAAGGTCAGCCCGCCCGCGCACCAGGTGTGGCGGTAGCGGATGCCGTGGCGCCGCATCTTGCTCGGGTGCAGATGCAGCCAGACGTTGGCCGAGACCTGCAGCACGCGGTTGCGCGGCGTATCGGCGTAGCCGTGGCGGAAGATGGAGCGCCAGACGTAATTCTCGGTGATGACGTCGAAGATGCCCGGCTTCTTCTTCGTCTCGACATCAGGCGGCACTTGGATTCCCTCGCGCTGGCGTCATGCGCCGGTGAACTTCACGTAGGCGTTGGGATCGTCCCACTGACCGAGCTCGTACCGGTAGCGAAACGCCTTGTCGACCACCAGCTGCCCATCGTCGCCGAGCGTGATCTTCACCCGCTCGAGCGGCCGGGGCGTGGGGCCCTCGAAGTTGACGCCGTCCTTGGTGTAGCCCGACCCGTGGCAGGGGCATTTGAACTTGTTCTCGGGACCCAGCCAGCGCGGCGTGCAGCCCAGGTGCGTGCAGATGCCCAGCAGCGCATAGATGGTGGACGGCAGGCGCACCACCCAGACGCGCTGGCTCTTCATCCACTTCTCCGAGACGTCGCCGACGGCGTAGTCGACCGGGTAGCCGGCCTTGAAGGAGGTGGGCGGCTCGAAGAGGACGCGCGGGAAGAGCATGCGCAGGATGGCCCCGCCCGCGGCGGCGAAACAGGTGAGGATGGCGCCCCAGGCGGCGAGCGAAAGCAGGTCGCGGCGCGACCAGATGTTGTTGCCGCTCTCCGCCTCCGGAATCCCTGGGTTTCCGCCGGGCATCGAGGTCCCTCTGCTTGGGGAGCCGCACCAGAAAAGTCGGTCTTTCCTGTCACGACGCCGTCCGAGGGTCAAGGCGGGCTGGCGCCTGTGCGACGGTTCGCCGCACGGCTCCAAGCGTGCGGTGCATTGACCGCGCAGGACGCCGCGGGTAGAGGGAAGTCCCGCGGAGGGTGCATGGGACCGCTGCAGAACTTCTGGGCGATCGTTTCGGTGCCCGACAACATTCCCATCGTCTTCATGCTGGTGCTGGTCGGCTACTTCACCTGGCTGAGCTTCACCGAGGCGCGCAAGAACGACCGCCTCATCCACGAAGGCCGCAAGGACCAGATCCTGCGTCGCATGCAGGACTAGCCCGATCCGCTTCCCTGGAGCGGCAGCGCCCCCCTGAACGTCCGCAATGCGACGGGCAGACCAGCCGAGCGATTTTACCGTTTCCAGTGCTAGTCCGATCCGCTAGCTTACTCGTGACCGCCAGTCCGGGGGGCTTGGAGCCTGGGCTCCTGCCAGGAGGCTCGAACGATGTGGCCGAGCAGCCTCGCTCGTGAATCGCAGTTGGCAGTCGTAGACGGAACTCCCCATCGAGTACGCGACCGCGCTGACGCATTGCTCGCCGCCATCGAGTCGCTCCAGCAAGCCAGAGACTCCGCCGATCTTTGCCAGCGCGCTGCCCTGACGGCGCTTTCGGTGACCACGGCGGCGGCGGTGGTGGCGGTGGTGTACTTGGAGGCGTCCGGGTCGGCGCCCCAGCTCGCGTTCTCCGGAGCGCTGGACGAGGCGGGGGCCGAGGCGTGCGCCGCGATGCTCCGCGATCTCGTCACCGCCGGAGCGTCGGCCCCGTACCTGCTGCTCGGCCACGGCGCCACGCTGGCTGCTCCTTTCGGAGCGGACCGGGTGCGCGGCGCCATCCTCCTGGAGCGCAAGGGCGGCTCGTTCGCCGACGCCGATGGCCGCTCCGTCGCGCAGTTCGGGCGGCAGGTCGGCGCCGCCGCGGCGTCGATGGCGCTGCGCGAGCGGGCGCGCAGGGTGGAGCGCATCGAGGCCGCCGTGCTCGATGCGCTCTGCGAAGGGGTGCTGATCGCCGTGGACGGGCGGGTCAAGCTGCTCAACCGCGCGGCGGCTCAGATGTTCAGCGCGGATCGCGACGCCGTGGTCGGGAGCGCGGTGGAAGTGATGTGGCCGGAGCTGGCGCGGCTCTTGGAGACCGGTACGCAGCTCGACGCCGAGCCGCTGCGCGTCGCGGGCAAGGACCTCCTCGTCAGCCTGCGCAGCATCCGCGACGCCCGGCGGCCGCCGGCGGCGGTAATCAGCTTCACGGAGAGAAAGTCCTCCGATTCGCGGATCCGGCGCCAGGCCGTGCACGCGCTGCTGGGATTCGAGGACCTCATCGGCGGCAGCGCGGGGATCGGCTCGGTCCGCGAGCTGGCGCTGGTCGCCGCGCAGAGCGGCTCCAGCCTGATCATCGAGGGCGAGTCCGGCGTGGGCAAGGAGGTGCTCGCGCAGGCCATCCACACCGGGGGACCGCGCCGCAGATCCCCGTTCGTCGCCGTGCATTGCGCCGCGATTCCCCGCGATCTGCTCGAGAGCGAGCTGTTCGGATACGAAGCCGGGGCGTTCACCGGCGCCAATCCCCATGGGCACGAGGGCAAGTTCGAGCTGGCCCAGGGCGGCACGCTCCTCCTCGACGACGTGGTCGAGCTGCCGCTCGAGATGCAGGCCAAGCTCCTGCGCGTACTCCAGGAACGATCGGTGACGCGCCTGGGCGGCAGCCGCTCCCGCGCGGTCGACGTGCGCATCGTCGCGACCACCAACCTCCCGCTGCGTGGGGCCGTCGAATCGGGACGCTTCCGCTCCGACCTCTTCTACCGGCTGAGCGTCCTGTCCATCGCCGTGCCGCCGCTCCGCGAGAGGCCCCAGGACATCCGCCTGCTCGCCGAGCGGTTCCTGGTCAAGTACTCGGCGGCCCACGGGCGCCGGCTCCGCTCCATCGGCGCCGAGGCCCTGCGGGCGCTCGAGTCCTATTCCTGGCCCGGCAACGTGCGCGAGCTGGAGCACTGGATCGAGTCCGAGATCCACTTCGCCTCCCCGCACGCGGTTTGCCTGGAGCGCCTCACCCGCCGCCCGGCCGCGCTCGAGACCGTGCACGCGCCGCCGCCCGTGCGTCCGGTCCGTGAGGCGGAGAAGGAGCTGTACGCGTCCGCGCTCACCGCCGCGTGCGGGTCGATCAGCCGCGCCGCGCGCACGCTGGGGGTCTCCCGCGGCAAGCTGTACCGCAAGATCCGCCTCTACGGACTGCCGCAACGATAGCTTCCGCTGACCGGCCAGCCGCCGGTCAGCGGTGCCCTTCGGTCTGGTAGTGCTCGAAGAGGTCGCGCAGCGTCCGGCCGGGGACGTGCTCGAACTTCTCCTCGAGCAGCTCCAGGGCCGTGACGCGCTCCGCGCTGAAGTTGCGGAAGTCCTTGCGCAGCTCGCAGTAACCCGCGACCGACCAGCTCCTTCCCCAGAAGAAGAGCCCCAGCGGCCAGATGGTGCGCGAGGTGCCCGCTCCGTCTTTGTCGACGTACTGGAAGCGGATCTTGCGCCGCTCGCGCAGCGCGGTGCGCAGCCGGCCCAGCTCGGCCGCCACCGCGCGGGGGACCCGCACGCCCGGGGAGAAGAGCGACGCCTCGGCGAACCGCTGGCGCAGCGCGGGCGGGAGGACGGCCTCGACCTTGGCCAGCACGTCGCCGGCCGCCGCGCGCAGCTGCGGGTCGGCCCAGCTCTGCACCACGCGCGCTCCCAGCACCAGCGCCTCGATCTCCTCCTCGGTGAACATGAGCGGCGGCAGGTCGTAACCCCGCGGCAGCGCGTATCCCACTCCAGCCTCGCCCAGCACCGGGACGCCGGAGAGGACCAGATCGCGGACGTCCCGGTAGATCGTCCTGTCGGAGACGCCCAGGTCCTCCGCCAGCGCGCGGGCGGTGGTGACCCCGCGGCGGCGGAGGCGCTGGACGATGCGGAAGAGGCGATCGGCGCGGCGCACGCGCGGCCGAGCTTAGCGCTTCCGCGGCTGGAAGATCCCCACCGCCGCGCCGGCGGGATCGCGCAGCACGCTGAAGATGCCGTCGGGGATCTCGACGCACTCCCGCAGCACCTGCGCCCCGAGCTCGCGGGCCTTGCGCGTGCTCTTCGCGCAATCGTCGACGCGCACATAGGTCAGCCAACCGGAGACGCCCTCGAACAGCTCCTCGGTGATCGCGCCGGCGTTGCCCTCCCCCGCGGCGACCATGTGGTACTCGCGCCCGGGCACGTCGAACGGCGTGAGATTCCAGTCGAACAGAGCGCCGTAGAACGCCCGCGCCTTCTTCGCGTCCTTCGAGTGCAGCTCGCTGTACGTGAACGGATTTGCCATGGCTTGCCTCCCGTGGTCCGCCGCGGACCGTGGAAGGCACGGTGCAGCGGTCTTCCTGACATCGTCCTGTCAGGAAGGATCGCCGGGCCGCGCCGGCGATCCTTCCTGCTGTCGTCCCCTGCGGCGCGGTTTGCGCAGTCCCGCGACCTTACGCGACACTCCTCGAGTGCTGCTTGCCCTCCTCCTCGCAACCGCGGCAGGGCCTGCCGAGGCGCTTCCCTCCACCGATCCCGAGGTCCGGGTCGTCG
>JBJMQJ010000485.1:0-6801 GCA_045802765.1 Myxococcales bacterium | reverse complement strand
ATCGCGTTGGGGAAAGCTCTTTTCTGGGACGAGCAGACGGGAAGCGATCGCCAGGCGTGCGCGAGCTGTCACTTCAATGCCGGGGCGGATAGCCGGACCGGGAACCAGATCAATCCGGGATTCCGGGCGATCCCCGCGAACAACGCCTTTACGCCTCCTTTCGGCGCGAACTATCGGCTCCGGGCGGCGGACTTCCCGCTGCACAAGCTGAGCGACCCGGCGAATCACCGCTCGAGCGTGCTCTTCGACACCGTCAACGTCGTCGGCTCGAAAGGCAACGATTCGTTCACCTTCACGGGCATCAACCCCGGGAGCGGCCTCGACAAGGGCACCGCCGTCGCCGATCCGGTGTTCAACGTCAACGGCGTCAACGTTCGCAGGGTGGCACCCAGGAACGCGCCGACGGTGATCAACGCCATTTACAACTTCCGCAACTTCTGGGACGGGCGCGCGCGCAACGAGTTCAATGGCGTCAATCCGATCGGCATCCTCGATCCCACTGCCCGCGTCGTGCAGGCCAATGCCTCAGGGAAGCTTTCGGCGGTTTCGCTCCAGATCGACAACGCCTCCCTCGCCTCGCAGGCCGTCGGGCCACCGGGAAGCGACGTCGAAATGTCCTTCTCGGGCCGCAACTTCCGCGACATCGGCAGGAAGATGCTGACGTTGTCTCCGCTGTCGCAGCAGACCGTGCATCCGCAAGACAGCGTCCTCAACGCGCTGAGCAAATCCCCGGCGAACGGACTGCAGTGCGCCGCGCCGTTCACGACCTGCGCCGCCAGAGGACCAATCACCTACCGTCAGATGATCGAGGAGGCCTTCCAGCCCGCATGGTGGCAGTCGAAACAAGTCGTGCAGATCAACGGGACGAACGCCGACGGGACCTTGAGCTTGACCTTCCCCCCCGATCCGGGCGGAACCCTGCCGGCGAACCAGTTCCGGGAGGAGGAGTTCAACTTCTCGCTCTTCTTCGGGCTGGCGATCCAGATGTACGAGGCGACGCTGCGTTCGGATCAGACGCCGTTCGATGCGTACGCGTCGGGTAACACGAGCGCTCTCACCCAGCAGCAGCAGATAGGCCTGGACGTCTTCCAGAACAAGGGCCAATGCCTCGAGTGCCATGCTGGCGCCGAGTTCACCACCGCGACCACGAGCAGCGTACATGCCACGAACAAGCAGATCATCGAACGCATGTTCATGGGCGACGCCAACGTCGCGGTGTACGACCACGGCTTCTACAACACCGGGGTCCGGCAATGCGCCCAGCAGCCCGGAGGAGTGTGCGACGACGTCGGGGTCGGTGCGACCATCGGTCCCAACAACCTGCCGCTCTCGTTCGTCCGCTACTTTCAGATGCAACCAAACCTGAGCAAAGCACCTGCGATCCCGGCGCGCCCAGGGATACCGGCGGCGCCTTTGTCGCCCACCGAGCGGGTAGCCGTCGACGGAGCGTTCAAGAGCCCGACGCTGCGCAACGTCGAGCTGACCGCTCCCTACTTCCACAACGGCGGTGATCTGACCTTGTCCCAGGTCGTCGACTTCTACGACCGTGGCGGCAATTTCCCCGAGCTGAACATCGCAAACCTCGACGTGGACATCACGCCGCTCGGACTCACGCAGGCGGAGAAGGACGCGCTCGTTGCCTTCATGCTTTCGCTGACTGACGAGCGGGTGAGGTTCGAACAAGCGCCGTTCGATCACCCCTCCCTCACCGTCCCTCTCGAGGCGCCCTGCTCGGGAACGTCGGGCCCCTGCAGCTCCATCACCGGCACCGTGCAAACGATCGACGGCGTTCGCGTGGCGGATCAACCGCGCATGAGCATCCCCGCCGTCGGCAGCGTGGGCAGGACCCAGCCGCCCGCGACGTTCTCCGAAACGTTGAGTCCGTAGCGAGCGTTCAGGCGCGCCTGCCGGCAGGCATCACCCGCATTCAGGGCATGGGAAGCCCGACATAGTTCTCGGCGAGTGAGACGGCAGCGGCGCGGGAGCTGACCACGTATTCCAGCTCGGCGAGCTGCAGCCGGTTGGTGAAGGCGTCGCTGGTCTCGTCGAGGTGGGTCATCGCCGTCATCCAGCGGGAGAACCGCTCGGCGAGCCAGACGCGGCGCAGGCACGTCGAAGAGTACGCGTCGAGGAGATCGGTGCGTCCCGATGCGAAGAACGCCGCCAGCGCGCGGGAGAGCACGCGCACGTCGGCGACGGCGAGGTTCATGCCCTTCGCTCCCGTCGGCGGGACGATGTGCGCGGCGTCGCCGGCGAGGAGCAGCCTCCCGTGCCGCATGGGGTCGATGACGAAGCTGCGCATCGCCACGATGCCCTTCTGCACGATGGGTCCTTCGGCGAGGCGGAACCCGTCCTTCCCCGAGAGGCGCGCACGGAACTCCTCCCAGATGCGCTCGTCGGACCAGCGGTCCTCGTCGTCGCGGGGGTCGCACTGGAAGTAGAGCCGCTGCAGCTCCGGCGAGCGAGTGCTGACCAGGGCGAACCCGCGTTCGTGGCGGGTGTAGATCAGCTCCTCCGTCGAGCGCGGCGCCTCGGCGAGGATGCCGAACCATCCGAACGGGTAGACGTGCTGATAGTCCGTCCTCAGCTCCTGCGGGATGGCGGAACGGCACACGCCGTGGAACCCGTCGCAGCCGGCGATGAAGTCGCAGGCAATCTCGCGCCGTCCACCTTCGTGCTGGAAGCGGATCCGGGGCGCGCGCGTCTCGAGGTCGTGCACGGTGACCTCGGACACCTCGAAGAGCAGCGCTCCGCCGCTTCCGATCCGGGCCGCGACCAGGTCCTTGATGACCTCGTGCTGCGCGTACACCGTAATCGCCTTCCCGCCGGTCAGCTCGTGCAGATCGATGCGGTGCGTCTCGCCGCCGAAGCGCAGGTTGATGCCCCGGTGGACCGCGCCCTCCCGCCGCATCCGGTCGCCGACGCCCACTTCCGTGAGGAGGTCGACCGTCCCCTGCTCCAGCACGCCCGCCCGGATGGTCGACTCGATCTGCGCGCGGCTCCGCGCCTCGATCACCACCGACTCGATCCCCTCCAGGTGCAAGAGGTGCGAGAGCAGGAGCCCGGCGGGTCCGGCGCCGACGATCCCCACCTGCGTGCGCATGCCGATCACGCCCCTCACTATGTATGGTTTGACGAACGGCGGGCAATTCTGTCGTACTGGCGGTATCCAGCGTCACTTCAAACGGGGGTTCCCGCCATGTCCAGGCAGACTCTCTCCCGCCGCGCTTTGCTCGCCGCGACGGGGGCAGCCGCCGCCTCGAGCCTTCTGCCCCGCCGCGCGTCTTCCGCCGGCAAGGCGAAGATCCGCATCGGCCTCCTCCTGCCGTACTCGGGCACGTACGCGGCGCTGGGCAACAACATCACCGACGCGATGAAGCTGGCAGCCCGCGAGCACGACAACAAGCTCGGCGGCCGCGAGATCGAGTGGGTGGCGGTCGACGACGAGTCGGATCCCGCCAAGGCGCCCGCGAACGTGAACAAGCTGGTAGTCGGGGAGAAGGTCGACGTCCTCACCGGTCCCGTCCACTCCGGCGTGGCGATGGCGATGATGCAGATCGTCCGCCAGGAGAAGACCCTCACCATCGTCACCAACGCGGGCGCCCAGGCAGTGACCGGCCAGCTCTGCGCGCCCAACGTCTTCCGCACCTCGTTCTCCAACTGGCAGACCTCGTACCCGTGCGCGGACGTGGTGCTCAAGGACGGCCGCAAGAAGGCCGTGCTCATGTTCTGGAACTACAGCTTCGGGCAGGAGTCGATGGCTGCCTTCAAGGAGGGGTTCACCAAGGGCGGCGGCACCATCGTGAAGGAGATCCCGGTCCCCTTCCCCACCACCGAGTTCCAGGCGAACCTCTCCGAGATCGCGGCGCTCAAGCCCGACGCCGTGTTCGTCTTCTTCGCCGGCGCGGGCGCCGCCAAGTTCGTCAAGGACTTCGCCGATGCCGGGCTGCGCGACAAGGTCGCGCTCTACGGCAGCGGCTTCCTCACCGAAGGCGTGCTGCGCGCGCAAGGGGCGGCGGCCGACGGCATCAAGACCACGCTCCACTACGCCGACAGCCTGGACACGCCGGTGAACCAGAAATTCCGCGAGGCATTCAAGAAGGCGACCTCGCGCGACGCGGACGTGTACGCGGTGGCCGGCTACGACACCGTGCACCTGCTCGCCGGCGCGCTGGCGAAGGTCCAAGGCGACACAGGCGCGCACAAGGAGCTGATCGCGGCGCTGGAGGCGGCGCGCACCGACAGCCCGCGCGGGCCGTTCCGCTTCTCCAAGGCGCACAACCCCGTGCAGAACGTGTACGTGCGGCAGGTCAAGGGCGGCAAGGAGGTCGTGCTCGGGATCGCCCAGAAGGACGCCGACGATCCGGCGTTCGGTTGCCAGATGGCCACATGAGCCTTCCGCTCTTCGCGCTGCAGCTGCTCAACGGCGTGGAGTACGGGTTGCTCCTCTTCCTGGTCGCGAGCGGCCTGACGCTCATCTTCGGCGTGCTCGGCGTCCTGAACTTCGCGCACGGGTCGTTCTACATGCTGGGCGCCTACCTCGCGTACTGGATCGGCGAGCGCACCGGCAGCCTGCCCGCCGCCATCGCCCTGGGCGTTCCGCTCATGTTCGCCGTCGGATGGTTGGTGGAGCGCCTGGCCATTTCCCGGCTGTACGGCCGGGACCACCTCTCCCAGCTCTTGCTCACCTACGGCATGGTGCTGCTCTTCAACGAGCTGCAGCGCGCGCTCTTCGGCAACGAGGTGCATGGCGTCGCTACCCCGCGCGCGCTCGCCTTCGGCCTTCCTCTCGGAGAGCTGCAGTCCTGGCCGGCCTACCGCGCCTTCACCTGCCTCGCCTGCCTCTTCGTCGCCGCCGCGATCCGGCACGTGCTGCTGCGCACGCGGTTCGGCATGCGCGTCCGCGCGGGCGCGGTCAACTCGGAGATGGTGGAGGCCCTGGGTGTCGACGTCCGCCGCCTGCTCTCCATCCTCTTCAGCGCCGGCACCGCTCTGGCGGCGCTCGCCGGGATCCTCGCCGCGCCGCTCACCACGGTCTATCCGGGAATGGGCGAAGGCGTGCTCATCGTCTCCTTCGTGGTGGTCGTCATCGGTGGCATCGGTTCGGTGAAGGGCGCGTTCTTCGGAGCGCTCCTGGTTGGGCTCTCGGACACGCTCGGCAAGGTGTTGCTCCCCGGGCTGTCCAGCGCGATGGTCTACGCAGTCATGGCCGCGGTGCTGCTCTGGCGCCCGCGGGGCTTGTTCGGCCAGCCCGCCGAGGCCCGATGACCCTTCCGCGGACGGTGCGCGCGGGGCTGCTCCTGGGCGCGGTGGCGCTCGCGCTGGTGCCGGTCGCGGGCGACCGCTTCTGGATGCAGTTCGCTGGAAAGCTGATGATCACCTGTATCTACGCCGTGAGCCTCGACCTCCTGGTCGGGTACGCGGGGCTGGTGAGCCTTTCGCACTCGGCGTTCTTCGGACTGTCCGCGTACCTCTTGGCGGGCCTTGCCAACGGCCTCGGCTTCGTCAGCCCGCTCGCCACGCTGCCCATCTGCCTCGCCTTCGCCGCGCTCGCGGCGCTCGTCATCGGCTGGCTCAGCTTGCGCGCCACGGGCGTGTACTTCGTCATGGTGACGCTCGCCTTCGCGCAGATGCTCTACTACCTGTTCAGCGAATCCTCCGGCCTGGGGGGCTCGGACGGCATCTCCATCGCCCAGCGACCCCGCCTGACGGTCCTGGGTCGGACGATTCTCGACCTGGGCGATCGCACCGCCACGTACGCCGCCATCTGGATCGCCCTGGTCGTCTCCTTCCTCCTCCTGCTCCGCATGGTGCAGGCGCCGTTCGGGCGCGTGCTCACCGCCATCCGCATCAACGAAGGGAGGATGCGCACCCTCGGGTACGCGACCGGCCGGTACAAGCTGGCCGCGTTCGTGCTGGGCGGGGCGTTCGCGGGGCTGGCGGGATATCTCGACGCGACGCTGTACGGCTTCGTGAATCCGGCGCAGTTCGGCTGGCGCCAGTCGGGCCTGATCCTGGTGACCGTGCTCCTGGGAGGCAAAGGGACGCTCTACGGGCCGGCGCTCGGCGCCGCCCTGCTCACCGTGCTCGAGCATTTCGCGGAGCGCGCGACGGAGCACTGGAGCGCGGTGGTGGGCGCCGCCGTGATCGCCGTCGTCCTCTTCCTCCCGCGCGGTGTCGCCGGCCTCCTCGAGGGCAGCCGTGCCTGAGGCGCTGCTCGAGACCGATGGGCTCACCCGCCGCTTCGGCGCCCTCGCCGCGGTCGACGGCGTCACCCTGCGCGTCGAGCGGGGAACGGTGCACGCCGTCATCGGACCGAACGGCGCCGGCAAGTCCACCCTCCTGAACCTCCTCTCGGGCGAGCTGCGCGCCACCTCGGGCCGCGTGCGCTTTCGCGGCAGGGACGTGACCCGCGCGGCGCCCCACGTCCTCTCCCGGATGGGCATCGGCCGCAGCTACCAGACGGCGAATGTCTTCCCCGAGCTGACCTGCGCCGAGTGCGTCTGGCTGGCGGCGCATTCGCGACGCCCGTTCGGGGGCGATCGGCAGGCGGCCGAGCGTGGCGAGGAGGCCCTGCGCGCCTGCGGGCTCGCCGGCCGGCGCTCCTCGCGCGCCGCCGAGCTGAGCTACGGCGAGCAGCGGCAGCTCGAGGTCGCCATGATGCTGGCGACGGACCCCGAGCTCTTGCTGGTCGACGAGCCGCTCGCCGGGCTCGGGCACGACGAGGCGCAGATGGTGCTTGCGCTCTTGCGCCAGGTGGCCGAGCGGCGGACGCTGGTCCTCGTCGAGCACGACATGGAT
>JBJMQJ010000484.1:0-7291 GCA_045802765.1 Myxococcales bacterium | reverse complement strand
GCTCGATCAGGACGGTGAAGGTCCCGTAGTCGACGACGGTTGCGATGACCGATGCAATCCAGGCGCGCCCGACCCAACCGCTGAGCGGATTCTGCGCCGCCGCGGTGGCGAGAGGCGATGAGTAGCGCTTGCGCAGCTCCTGGTGGATGTACGCGAACCGGCGCAGCGCCGTGACGTTCGCCGCGATGGCGACCAGCACCAGCGTGGCGAGGAGCAAATGGTACACCGGCCGGACGGCGGAAGGCTCCAACACCCGGGCCAGCAGCGGCGCGAACATGCCGGCGATGCCGATATACATCGCGCGCTCGCCGCGGTTCATGGCGCCCATCCGGGCGTCGATCCCGCTGATTTCGCCCTTGGCGCGCGCGTACGACACGAGCAGCGCTCCGCCCATGGAGACGATGGCGAGCCAGAAGCCGAGCGGATACATCCGGTAATACGCGGCGATTCCGGCGAAGGTGGCGATCTCGGCGTACCGATCGACCGCGGCGTCGATCAGCTCGCCTGCCTCCGAGGCGGTCCCGCGCGTGCGCGCCACCATCCCGTCCAGCGCGTCGAGGATGGCGCAGAGGATGACCAGGCCGCCGCCGACCTCGGGCCGCCCTACCGCGAAGGCCGCCGCTCCGGCGACGCTGCACGCCAGAGACGCCGCGGTCAGCTGGTTCGGGGTGACTCCCAAGGCGAGCGCGCCGCGCTCCAGCGGCGAGAAGCACCAGTAACCGAATTCGATGAGGAATCGGCCCAGGAAGAAGCTGCCGGGCTCCTTGAGGGCGCGCTCGTGCTCGAACCGGCCGATCACGGCCACGCGCACGCCGTACGCGGCGAGCAGGACGGCAGCGAAGGCGGCGAGGAACAGGACCAGGGCTCAGCCTCCGAAATGCCCGGCGCGGGGCGCACCGGCGAAAGCAGTAATGTTAATCACAATGCAGGTTCTCCCCGTCCGGCCGGCTGCTCGTCCCGCAGCCAAGCGCGCGCCCCAAGTATCGGATTTGCACCAATTTTGCAACACGGCATCCCTCGGACCCGCGAGGGTGCGGCGCGCTCACACATCCGATTCACGGAGGCAGGACGAGCAGGACCAGCGGAAGCCCCCGCCCGTAGGTCCCGACGGCGTCCTCGAGCGGCTCGCCCTTCAACGCGAGGGTGGCCTCGGGCCCGCCGTCCAGGTTTACCGCGTCCATGACGCCGAGGGTTTCCGAAAGCCAGCGGGCCACGTCGCGGCGGACGGCGGGCCATTGCGAGGCGAAGAGCAGGATCCGCCCGTCGCGCAGCTGGCCGATGGCCGCCGTGCGGCTCGACTCGGCGCAGTAGTGCGGGCCGCTGCACGCCGGAGCGCCGCCGCGGACGAGGATGGGGAAGCTCTTCAGGGCGTCGTTCCACTGGTCGGCGCGGAAGTCGGGCGGCGCGAAGAAGCGGGGCGTGCGCGACGCCGCCGCCACGGTGCTCTGCGCGATGGGCTTCGCCTCGCGCTGGCGGGCGCCGAACCAGAGCGCGTCCTGGCGCAGGCACCCGGCGCCCTTGATCTTGTGCCCCTCCTGCACGATGTCGCAGGTCGGCCGGACCTCGCCGCCGTCGGCCGAGTAGAACGAGCCGTTGGCGATCGCGATGGCGCCCGCATAGCGCTGGCGCCACTGCGCCAGCGTGGGCTTCTGCGGATCGAATCGCACCGCGAAGCTCGCCACATGGGAATCCACGAGCAGCACCTTGGCCGCCCAGTTCGCGTCGCCGCCGAGGTCCGCCGCGGTAGCGGTCTCCACGCCGGGCGCGACCTCGCGCCAGGGCGCCTGGAGCGGCGCCGCCACGAGCCACAGGAGGGACAGCCCCGCGAGCGTCATCCCATCCGCTTCTTGCGCCGCGGCTCACGGCGCCGCGGAGTCGACGGGAACACGTCGTGCGAGGCGACCGCCGCTTGCGCTTCGGGCGCCGCGACCCGGCGCGCCAGGGCCATGAAGCGCTCCTGGCTCCGCAGAGGCGCCGCGGAGGTGCCGTGCGCCCCGGGGAGGATCCGCTCGTACTGACCGTCGGCGCGCAGGAGGCGCGCTTTCACGTTGTCTCCCAGCGAGGTGGCCAGCACCTCGTCGACGATGCGCTCCTTCACCGCGGCATCCTCGACCGGGAAGGCGATCTCCACCCGGCGGACGAAGTTCCGCTGCATCCAGTCGGCGCTGGAGAGGTACACCTCCCGCTTGCCGCCCGCGTCGAAGGACCAGATCCGCGAATGCTCGAGGAACCGGTCGACGACGCTGGTCACCTTGATGCGGTCCGAGACGCCGGGGATCCCCGGGCGCAGCACGCAGATCCCGCGGACCATCAGATCGATCTGCACGCCCGCCTGCGAGGCCCGGTACAACGCCTTGACCACGTCGGGCTCCTGGAGCGAGTTCATCTTGGCGACGATGCGTCCGCGGCCGGTCTCCTTGGCGATCTGCGCCTCGCGGTCGATCAGGTCGAGGACGGCCGACTTGAGCCCCAGCGGCGCCACGCGGAACTTCTTCCAGGCGGACGGTTTCGAGTAGCCGGTCAAGAGGTTGAACAGCGAGGTCGCGTCGGCGCCGAACTCCTCGCGCGCCGTGAAGATCGACAAGTCCTCGTAGATGCGCGCCGTCACCGGGTTGTAGTTGCCGGTGCCCAGGTGCACGTACCGGCGCAGCCCGCCCGCCTCGCGCCGGACCACCAGCGCGACCTTGGAATGCGTCTTGTACCCGATGAGCCCGTACACGACGTGCACGCCGGCCTGCTCCAGGGCGCGCGCCCAGACGATGTTCGCCTCCTCGTCCATGCGCGCCTTGAGCTCGACCAGCGCGGTGACCTGCTTGCCATTCTCGGCCGCCCGCTGCAGCGCCCGCACCACGGGCGAGTCCTTGCCCGTGCGGTACAGCGTCATCTTGATGGCCAGCACGGCTGGATCGTCCGCGGCGGCCTCGATGAACCCCACCACCGGGTCGAAGGACTCGTAGGGATGGTGCAGCAGGACGTCGCGCTCGCGGATCAGCCGGAACAGGTCGCGCTCGGCGTCGCCGAGCTGCGGCGGGACCACGGGCGTGAACGGCTCGTCGTGCAGCTCCTTCTGCTCGATGCGGCCGAGCAGAGGCAGCAGGTCCGGGATGTTCAGCGGCCCGTCGGGTCGATAGACGTCGGGCTCGCCCAGCTTCAGCGCGCGCACCAGATAGTCGACCATCTGCTGCTCGGCGCCGGCGGCGATCTCCAGGCGCACCGCGCTGCCCCGGTCGCGCCGGCGGACCTCGCGCTCGATGGTGACCAGGAGGTCCTCCGCCTCTTCCTCGTCGAGGCTGAGGTCCCAGTTGCGCGTCACGCGGAACGCCCAGCAGCCGTCGATGGGCATTCCCGGGAAGAGCTGCGCCGCGTGCCGGGCGATCACGTCCTCGAGGAGGACGAAGCACCGGCCATGGTTCGGGATCTCCACCAGGCGCGGCAGCACGCTGGGAACGGGGACGACTCCGTAGCGCAATCGCGCTCCGGGGGCGGCGGGACGGAAGCGGACCGCCAGGTTGAGGGTCTTGTTCCGTAAGTGCGGGAACGGATGGCCCGGGTCCAGCGCGATGGGAGTGAGGACGGGGAACACTTCACGCCAGAAGTACTCGTCGACGAACGCGTCGCTCGCCGGCGAGAGTTGCTGCGGACCCAGCAGACGGAAGCCGGCGCGCTCCAGGTTGGGCAGCACGTCGGCGAGCAGGGCGCGGTACTGCCGGGCGACCATCTCGTGGGCGCGCACGCTGATGGCGTGGAGCTGCTCCCCCGGTGAGAGCGCGTCCGGTCCGGATTCCTCGACGTGTCCGGAGAGCTGCGACTTCAGTCCCGCCACCCGGATCATGAAGAATTCGTCGAGGTTGCTGGTCGCGATGGCGAGGAACTTGAGCCGCTCCAGGGCGGGCACGGCCGGGTCGCATGCTTCCTCGAGGACCCGCTCGTTGAAGGCGAGCCAGGACAGCTCCCGGTTGATGAACCACCGTGAGTCCGAGAGGGACTGGACCGGCGCCACAGCCTCCGCTGCCGGCACCACCGACAGCGCCGCGGGCAGCGCGGGCTGCCCCGAAACCGGCGTCAGCCCCGCCAGCGACGATGTAGGTGCGGCGTCCATGGACGGACTGTACATGCGCACCCCGACGCTGGCGAGCGAGAGGCTTGACATGGCGCCGCGCCGCGTTACATGCTGGCCCCATCACGCAACGCGTCAGGGAGGCGTCGATGTTCACGTCGGAGCAGGTGAAGCAGGCATTCGGTACGGCGCAGGCGAAGGCATCCGCCAAGGCGAAGGAGTTCGAGGCGGAGGCGCGGAAGGTCCTCGAGGCCCTGGGCGATCGCGCCCAGACCGAGCTCAAGGTCCTCATTTCCGCCGCCAAGAGCGATACCCGCGACCGCATCGCGGACCTCGGTGCGGAGCTGGAGAAGCTGGGGCGCAAGGTCCAGGAGCTCGCGCGGACGCCGGTGGCGACGAAGAATGCATCGCCGGCGGAGACGGGCACGGGCCCGAACGGCGCGCAGCCCCCCGTCAACTAACGGCTGGCCGCTGGCGGCGGGCGGCTGGCGGTGAAGACGCGACGCTCGCGGGAGCGTCGGGTTCGGCGCTTTCCGGCCAGCCGCCAGCCGCCTACCGCCAGCCCTTTCTGCCCACAGCGGTCCTTGTCCACCTTCACGGACAACCGCTAGCTTGCCCGTGTGCTCGGGGCGCTCCGCCCTGGGGCTTGCGAGGCGGGGTGCAGCATGGGCGACTTGCGCGCAGCCGTGCAGGAGTCGTGGGCCCGGGCAGTCCTGGCAGCGTCGTCGGTGGAGGAGCAGGTGCAGGAGTTGGCCGGCCGGATCAGCCAGTCCTTCCAGGAGGATCCCCTATCCCCCACGAGCGCCCCCAAGCTCCTCGGCGAGATGGCCGCAAAGCTGCGCGACCACCGCCAGCAGCTGCGGGCGCAGCTGGAGGACGCGGTGCGTCGGGGCGTCGATCGCCTGCGTCCCGCCCGAGCTCAGCTCGACGCGCT
Organism: Myxococcales bacterium; assembly: GCA_045802765.1. Classification (GTDB taxonomy): domain Bacteria; phylum Myxococcota; class Myxococcia; order Myxococcales; family 40CM-4-68-19; genus VBKO01. Next base: position 2,300 of record JBJMQJ010000484.1, on the reverse strand, counting down.
GCGCCGCCGGGCGGAGGAGCTGGAGGAGAAGCTCGCCCGGATCGAGTCCCATCGGGAGAACCCGAACGGATGATCGGCCGCCCCCGCGTCCGGACGACGCTGCTCGTGTGCCTCGGCCTGGTCCTCGCCGGGGCCGCGGCCGACGTGTGGGTGCTCGAGCGACCGGCGCTCACCGCCGATCGGCAGCTCAAGGACCAGGCGGCGACCCCGATGGCGCAGCCCCAGCTCGAAGCGCTGCTCGTGCGCGTCGCCCCTGCCTTGCCGGCGGACATCCGCGTGAAGCTCGCCGACGCCGTCCTCGCCGAGTCGGCGCGCGCGGGATACGACCCTCTCTTCATCCTGGCGCTGGTCAGCGTCGAGAGCCGGTTCCGGCTGAAGGTTGCCAGCGAGCGCGGCGCGTACGGCCTGGTCCAGCTGAAGCCCAGCACCTTCGCCTGGATCAGCGCGCGGGAGCCCGATCTGGGAGGCGAGGATCTCGACGTCGCGGACGATCCGGTCGTCGACGTGCGCCTGGCCATCCGGTACTTCCGCTGGCTCGAGCGCCGCTTCCGCACCCGGGACGAGGCGCTGATGGCCTACAACGCCGGGCCGAAGCGCATCAAGCAGTACCGCGGCCGCGTCAAGGACATCCCGGACACGTACAAGGAGTACCCGCGCCGCATCAAGCGGGAGCACGCCCGGTTCGTCCGCCTGCTGCGCGGCCAGACCGACACGCCCGACTCCGAGGTGCTGCTCGCACGCGTGCAGCGCTGACGCGGCCCGCGCCGCGCCCTGTGGCATCCATCGTCGGTTACACTGCCGGGCGCATGTCGACGGCCTATGTCCTGAAGATCGCCGAGCCCGAGGCGCGCCGCGCCGAGATCTCCCTGGAGGCGGATACCCGCGGCGCGCCGTCGATGGACGCGCGGCTGCCCGTCTGGACGCCGGGCAGCTACCTGGTCCGCGAGCACGAGCGGCACGTCGACGGGCTGCGCGCGCTGGATCAGGATGGCCGGCCGCTACCGGTCGAGAAGGTCGACAAGCACACCTGGCGCATCGGCTCGGCGGGCGCGCGCCGCGTGCGCGTCGAGTACCGGCTCGGGTGCTTCGAGCTGACGGTGCGCACCAACCATGTCGACGCGACCCATGCCTTCCTCAATCCGGCGGCCGCCTGCGCGTTCTTCGTCGGGCGCGAAGGCGAGCGGTGCACCGTTCGCACGGAGGCGCCCGCGGAGTGGCGGACCTGGGTCGCCCTCCCGCAGCGCGACGGCGCGTGGCACGCCGAGGACTACGACGAGCTGGCGGACAGCCCCTTCGAGATGGGCCCGCTCACCTCGCACTCGGCCCATTCCTTCGCGGTGCGGGGCGTCCCGCACGAGCTGGTGGTCTGGGGCCGCGGCGATTTCGAGGGGCGGCGGGTGGTTCCCGATCTCGCCCGCATCGGGGAGGCGCTCGCTGCGGTCTTCGGCGGACTGCCGTTCGAGGACCGCTACCTCTTCATCGCGCACCTGAACGACAAGGGCCGCGGTGGGCTGGAGCACCGGCGCTCGGCCGCGCTGCTCGTGCCGCGCTTCGCCTTCGTGCAGAAGAGCGCGTACGAGGACTTCCTGCTCCTCGCCGCGCACGAATACTTCCATCTCTGGAACGTGAAGCGGCTGAGGCCCGCGGCGTTCACGCCCTACGACTGGACGCGCGAGAACCACACCCGGCTGCTGTGGGCGATGGAGGGGTTCACCAGCACCTACGAGGTGCTCGCGCTCCGCCGCGCCGGGCTCATCACGCCCCAGCGGTTCCTGGAAATCTGGGGGGAGCGCCTGACCGGTCTGCAGCGGACGCCCGGCAGGCTGCGGACCCCGCTCGCGCAGGCCTCGTACGACGCCTGGATCAAGCACTACCGGCCCGACGAGAGCACGGCGAATACGACCGTTTCCTACTACCTGAAGGGCAGCGTGGTCGGGTTCCTGCTCGACCTCGAGCTGCGGCGGCGCAGCGGCGGGAAGCGATCGCTGGACGACCTGGTCCGGCTGCTCTTCGAGCGCCACGGCCGCCCGCCGGGTCTTCCCGAGGACGGGGTGGAGAAGGCGGCGCTGGAGTTGGTGCCCGGCCTCGAGCCCTGGTTCGAGCGCGCGCTGCGCAGCACCGACGAGCTCGAGCTGGACGCGGCCCTCTCGGGAGTGGGCCTGCGCGCGGCCATGCGCCCGTCGGCGGGACCGGAGGACAAGGGTGGCGCGGACCAGGGTGGCAAGGACGGAGCGCCGAACGGCGGGGCACGCGCCTGGTTCGGGGCGCAGATGAGGGAGCGGGGCGGAGCGCTCGAGGTC
>JBJMQJ010000483.1:0-18126 GCA_045802765.1 Myxococcales bacterium | reverse complement strand
TTCAACGCGAAGTACCTGATGAGGACGATCTCGCCCGGTTACAACGGAAGCGAATCGGATGCGATCATCACCTACATGCTCGGCACCATCGCGGCCAACCCCCAGATCGAGAACCTCTTCGTGCCTCTGAATCACTTCGGAGGTTGGCCCACGTATTACGGACAGAGCACCGATCCGACGTACACAATCGTTTGTTCCGGGGCGCCGTGCGAAGTCGCGGCGCACCCCGGACACGCTCCCCCCGGCGGGGAGATCCAGGAGGGAGACCCAACCCCCATATTGGCCAACGGCTTCGAGCCGGACCGGCATCTCACGTTCATCGATCAATCGAACGGCTATGAATATGACCTGTGGCACGTCTTCTTCACGGGTTGGCCACAAACCAGGTCGCCGCTTGGTGGCGCCGGAGGCCAGATTTCGACCGAAGGGTCGGGCTACACGAACGCCTTCGGTGGCGACGGTAGAGCCATTGGGGATCACACGAATGAGGGCAATGCCGGCCGCGTCGGGAATCTTGCCGGCCGCATCCGGGTGGAGGAGTTGAACGACGCCGTCGCCCACGTGAACGGTCGAACCGATCTCGGGCACGCACTGGCGATCACGGTGAACTGTTCGAGCGGCAAATCCGTGTACCCGGCCTTTGCCGAGAATTCTGGTCGGCCTTGTCACAAAATCTCTCAGGATGACACCAAGGCCCCGCCGATGGGTGGGCGTATCTTCCTGGACATGACTCCTGCCGCGATCGACCAACTGGCGGTCCCGCCGAAGAGCGTCCCGGAATGGAAGAGGGTAATCTTGCGGACGCTGGCGAACTACGGCGCGATCATCATGGACACCGGGTCGGACAAGTACTTTACCTTGCAGGCTGAATCCGGCAATCAATACACGAGCATGGCGCAGCCGGACGCATGGTTGCAATTCGCGTCGTGCATGTACGGCGACGGCGTCAACTGCGGCGCGCTTTCGTCCCAGACGGACTGGGAAAAGAATTCCGCGGGCGATTACACGGGTGTCTTTCACCAATTGAAGGATGGAATCAATTGGACGACCGACGTCTGGAGCCATCTCAAAATCCTGGATGAATGCGTATCCAACGGAGTCTGCAATCCGTAAGGCGAGTTGATCGGGTTTCGTGGACGCCGTTCATCGCGGATACGGCGTCCACCCACCCGCTCTCCCTTTTCACCCGCGAACTTTGTATCGACCGACCACTCCGTAGCGCCCTGATGCGTCGGTCCCTGACGCGATCGTCTCGTGATTCCAGGTGCTTGGCCATGGCACCCGCCTTGCGACCCAAGCAGGCATGCGCAAGCTGCGCGGATTCACGCTCATCGAAGTCGGCATCGCCGCCGCCATTCTCGCGACGATCTCCGCCATGGCGGTGGTGGCGCTGCGCGGAGTGCGCCAGCGCGGCGCGTACGCGGGCGCGACCGGCGACGTGATCGGCGCGCTGCGGCTCGCGCGCTCGGAATCGTTCGGCCGCGGCCAGGCCGTCTACTTCATCATCGACACGAACGTGACCGCCGACGCGCTCGGCAACCCCACCGGGCCGCGCTGGTGGGTGCTGCTCGACGTCGGCGGCAACTTCGATTTCACCCTGTGGGATCCGGCGAACCCGAGCGGACTCGGCGACCGGCTCCTCTCCAACGGGGTCTTCCCGTCCGGCGTGACGGTCGACGTGACCGGCGGCTACCCGCAGGCGCTTCCGGCGCCGTACCAGCTCATCCCCGCGGCGAGCGGCACCCCGATCATCGCGACCCCTCCGTACTGCAGCTTCTGTCTCACCGGCGGCGCGAAGCCGAGGTACGGCTGGGTGCGCTTCGCGCCCGGCGCGGCTCCCGCCGCGACGTTTTCCGGGGCCACGGCGTCGCCCGTCGGCCAGGAGCTGACGCTCCTCTACACGAACGGCGCGCAGACCTACATGACCGTCGTCGCCATCCTGGCGCGGTCCGGCTCGATCTTCTTCAGGGAGCAGTCGTCGTGAGCGCGCGCACGCACCGAGGGGACCAGCGCGGCTTCTCGATCATCGAGGCGATGATCGCCTCGATCGTCATGCTGGTCGGGCTGCTCGGCCTCGCCGCCCTGCAGGTCGTCGGAGTGCGCTCCAACCACTTCGGCAAGCACATGACGCAGGCCTCGCAGCTGGCGCAGGACTTCGTCGAGAACATCCAGCGCTGGGACTACAACGACGTGCGGCTCACTCCGGCGGTCGCGCGCAGCTGGAACGTGCAGAACTCGGCCTCGACCGCGGCGGTGGACAACGAGTGGGAGACGGGCCGCGGCGTCGCCGCCACGCACACCGACGGCAGCGCGTACACCGCCGACTTCACCGACGGGACGACGAATGCCAGCAAGACCGCCGCGCTCGCCGCCGCGTTCTGCACCCCGAACCCGCCGGGCTGCCCTTACACCGGCCTCTCCGGCGACGTCGACGGGGACGGCGTGCTCGACTACCAGCGCTACTGGAACGTGTGGACGACGAGCTTCGACGGGTCGACCACCACCGGCAAGTTCATCCAGGTGATCGTGCGCTGGAAGGAGCCGGTGCTCGGCTACCGGCAGATCAGCGCTTCGACGTTCAAGGAAATCCCCAACCAGCTGGACACCGGCCTATGAAGCGCGCCTCGCGAGGCTTCACCTTGCTCGAGCTGATGGTCGGCGCGACCATCTCCCTGCTCGTCATCGGAGCGGTGACCGGCGCGTTCCTCGCGCAGAACCGCGCTTTCATCGCGCTTGACGTGAATCGCGTGGCGGCGGACGCCGCGCGCGACGCCTTCCTCGACATGGAGCCGTCGATCCGGCGCGCCGGATTCGGGCTCGATCCGCGCTACGCCTTCGACTTCGCGTACTACGCCTGCCCGGCGGCGAACTGCCGCGATTCGATCACCGGGCCGGACAACATCGTCTTCTACGCGCGGAATCCGAACTACACGTACACCGTCAACGGGGCCACCGCGCCGGATGGGACGCTGTGCGGAAGCGCCAACGGGTGCGTCACCGGCAACGCGTACAACGTCACCATCACCAGCGCGGGCGGCGTGTACACGGTGAGGCCCGACCTCCGCACGGGGGCGGTCACGCCGCTCCTGCAGGGCCAGGTGGTGCAGTTCATCTGCCCCGGCGCCGCCGCGGTCACCATGGCGACGCTCGCGACCAGCCCGCCGTCCCCGCAGACGGGCACGCCTACCCTCTCGCTCGTTCCGACGCCGGGCGCCGCGCCGGCGAGCAACGATCCGACGAAGGCGAACGGCTTCGGCGCGAACGGCTGCTTCATCCAACCCGGCGTCATCATGGTGCTGGTCGATCGCTACCACTACCTGATCCAGACGTACTCCGGCGTTCCCTGGCTGGTGCTCGACACCGGCACCGACATGGACGGCTCGACGGTCGTCGACGCCGGCGACTACCTGCCCGTCGCTCCAGGCGTCGAGGACATCCAGTTCGCCTACATCCTGAACATCAACGCGCCGGCGGTTCCCAGCGGCGGTGCGCCGCCGTCCTCGGCGCCCGGCAAGGGCCCGGACGCGCCGACCGCGGGCGGCGTGAACGCCGGCAACTGGGTCGTCGGGGACTTCTTCACCGGAGCCGGTGCCACCGCGACCGGCACGCAGGAGCAGCCCGACGCGACGCTCGCCAACATGCCCCTCTACACGACCTCGCTCGCCGACCCGCTCCGCTTCAACATGACGGCCGCGAACGTCCGCGGCGTGCGCATGACGGTGAACCTGCGCTCGCTCCTGACGGATCAGTCGCAACCGGCGAGCTGGACCGGCGACGTCGAGGGCCGGGTCGAGAACCTCAACGGCGCCAGTCTCCAGACGGGCGGCAGGTTCCGCCGCTTCAGCTACGCAACCACCGTCGCGTGCCGGGACATGGAGTCCCGCTCCGCGTTCATCTTCTAGGAGCTCCCGGATGGCCTACCCACATGCCCGGAGCGCGCGCGGAGCGGCCCTGCTCATCGCCATGGTGCTGGTGGCGGTGCTGGCAGTGGTCGCGCTGGCGCTGGTCCGCCGCACCAACAACGAGATGGACGCCATCGGCGGGAAGCGGAACTACGACCGCTCGGTATCCTGCGCCGAGGCGGGGCGGCAGATGCTGCTCAGCCAGTTCCGCGTGTTCGGCATGGACCCGACCTCGATCGTGCTCAACACGCACGCCGGCAACCTCAACGTCTACACCGGCCACTACGACCAGTTCGCCATCCAGACGGTCCAGGCCGTGTCGAAGGCGGCGGGCGCGGGCGTGAACGGCACCGGCGCGTCGATGGATCAGGCGAATCGCCTCTCGTCCGGTGGCCTGGGCGGCACCGTCTACCGCTTCAACGTCGTCTGCGCCGATTCCAACAACGATCACCAGAGCGAAGTCGAGTTCGAGGTCCGCTTCGGCCTGTAGGCCGGAGGAGAACCCATGAAGACCATCAAACCCACTCCGCTCGTCGCCCTCCTCGCGCTCTGCGCCCCCGCGGCCGCGCTCGCCCAGGCCACTTCGTACTGGGACCGGAACGTCGAGCGCATGGACTACCTGACCAATCCGCCCGAGCGCGGCGACAACAACTTCTTCACCACCGTGGTCGCGCAGACCGGCAACGTGACGCTGCTCTATCCGGCGAAGTTCTCGATGCGCGAGTTCACCCACCGGTTGTACTGGTACCGCCAGGTGGCCCAGGGCGGCGCGATTCCGACCGGCTGCACCAACGATTTCCTGAACAACAGGATCAAGTACTTCATGCCTACCGACGTGAACAAGCCGGTGGGCAGCGCCGCTCTGCAGGGTCTGTTCGATCCGACCAAGACGTACCCGGATCCGGAGACCACCTATTCGGGCGGCGGCGGGGTGAGCGACAACTTCAGCGCGACGTCCTACTACCGGTACGGGAACTGGCCGGTCGGCGCGACCCCGGCGGGCACCGCCGAAACCGCCACCGCGGCGTGCGGCGCGTTGAAGAACACCGCCGGCATCGCCTTCTCCACCTTGGCGGGCACGGATCTGCAGAACTGCATGAAGTGCGTGTCGGGTGCGGGAACCAGCACGAACAAGCAGCAGGGCTACTACCTGAACCCGTACGCCGCCGACAACGACACGACCACCAACGCTGGCGTCTTCGGGGGCAACTGGCTGAACTTCAACCCGCCGAAATGGGCGCTGCTGCGCCTCGCCTACAAGCGCCTGGTGAACGGTCCGCTCCTCTCCGTGCTGCGCGAGGCGGTGGTGGCGCAGAACGGCGCCACCGGCGGCAAGGTCGTCCAGAAGATGCTGCCCCAGTCCTGCCAGGGCCAGGGCCGCCCGCTCAACCAGAAGCTGGGCGCGGTGGACGGCCTCGATTATTCGAGCACCGCGAACCCGATCGCGGAGATGCTCTTCAACACCGCCTGGTTCATGGGCGGCCAGGAGAACCCGTGGTGGTTCGCGTCGCCGGCGGCCCCCGTGGCGGCTTTGACCGGGGCGCAGGCGGGCAAGAGCGGTCCGTGCAACGGCTGCAACGCCGACTTCGTCGTGCTCTTCTCCGACGGCCGCGGCGACGTGGCGAATCCGAACTGCACGCCCGACCTGTTCGGGAACAAACCCGCATACTGCGCCGCCGCTGCGCAGTGCTCGGCGGTGGGCATGGGCAGCGCCAACGACGGCAACGACTACCTGAACCCCAGCACCCAGTTCGACGTGGCCGCCAGCATCACCGGCCTCGGCGTGCGGCAGACGCCACCCGGCACCTGCGACATGGACTTCGCCGACGACGTGGCGCGCTGGATGATGCAGAACGACGTCTCGTTCAGCACCGCGGGAACGAGCGTGCAAACGTTCGTGATCGGGATCGGCGCCACCGACCCGACCGACGTCTTCGGCGACATGACCATCCTCAAGGAGATCGCGAAGGCGGGCAGCCCGAACGGCGCGGGCAACCAGTACATCCCCGCCGACGACTTCCGCAGCCTCGAGTTCGGCATCGAGCAGACGTTCCAGGAGATCATCCGCCGGGCCACGTCCTTCTCGGTGGCTGCAATCACGACGGTGCAGACCCGCGGGTCGACGTTCGCCTTCATTCCTCGCTTCCGCCCGTTGCAGGGTTCGCAGTGGGAAGGGCGCCTGCTGCGGTTCAAGCTGTTCAACGAGTTCGCGGCCGGCTGCGACATCAACGTCGACAAGAACGTGAAGAACGCGGTCAACCCCAACGGCAACGCGAGCTGCAACGATCTCTACCTGCAGGACAAGAACAACAAGTACATCGCGGAGAGCCAGGACGCGGGCATCGACGCCGGCAGCTTCTTCGTGCTCGACAACTCGCAGCCGTGGAACACCGCCACGCCGACCGGCTGGCCGTTCGCGACCGGCGGCGACGCCGGACTCGTGCCCGCTACTCCGGTGTGGGAGGCGGAGCAGGAGCTGGAGACGCGCGTCACCTCGTTCATCGCCGGTGCCGCGGACGACCGGCTCATCTACACCGTGGCGCCCAACGCTTCGGGCGCCTACGACCCGACACTGATCCCCTTCGACACGGCGCACGTGGCGACGATCACCCCGCTGCTGAAGCTGGGCGGCTACCAGGGCGACTTCTGCTCGTCCCTCGCCGGCATGACCCGGCACACGTACACCGGCGACAACGACTGCACGACCGACGTCGTCCAATTCATGCGCGGCTATGACGTGCTGCTGCAGAACACGCTCAACCGCGCCAGCCCCGACGCAGGTTCGGTCATCAAGTTCCCGCGGCCCAACGTGATGGGCGACATCTTCCACTCCTCGCCCATCCTGGTGACGCCTCCCTTGCCCAGCGGCCTCTGCTCGCTGGGCCTCAGCAACCAGTGCCTGCTCTCGCTGTACACCGACAACATGACGCCGGAGGCGCCGACCTCGGCGAGCTTCCGCCACGCCTACGACGAGTACCAGGCGAACAACGAGCACCGCACCGAGGTGGTCCTGGTGGGCGCGAACGACGGCATGCTCCACGCCTTCAACGCGGGCAACTGGGTGACCGGCGACGATCCCGACACGCCGCTCGTCACCGAGACCGCCCACTACGATCTCGGCACCGGCAAGGAGATGTGGGCCTTCGTCCCGCCCGATCTGCTGCCCAAGCTGCAGCGGTACATCATCAACACGCGCCACGAGGCGATGGTCGACGGCACCCCCATGGTGCGCGACATCTGGGTCGACGGCAGCGGCGCGTCCAGCGTCAAGGACGGGAAGCGCCAGTCGGACGAGTTCCACACCGTCGCGGTCGTCGGCGAGCGCGAGGGCGGCCGGCATTACTTCGCGCTCGACGTCACGAACCCGTCGCTTCCGAAGTACCTGTGGAGCTATCCGCTCCCGGGGACCGCCGAGGCCCTCAACTCGGGCGAGAGCTGGAACGACGTGGCGCCCGGCGCTCCGCCCATCGTCAACATCGTGGTGGCGGACAGCACGGGTCCCGTCAACCGCGGCGGAGCGCGCGCGAGCGAGAAGTGGGTGGTGGGCATCGCCGGCGGGTTCGATCCCGACCTGCTGCGCGGGCGGGGCATCCACGTGCTCGACACCTGGACGGGCCAGGAGGTCTTCCGGTTCAGCCGCGTCGATTCCACCGGCGCGACGGATCCGCGGCAGAACCTGTTCCCGGTCGCCTCGTCGCTCAGCTTCGCCGACACCGACCAGGACTTCGTCTTCGACACGCTCACCTTCGGCGACACGATCGGCCAGCTCTGGGCGATCAACATCGCTCCCCCGGGCAGGGACACGAACGGGGACGGGATGTACGACAACTGGTTTGGCGGGCGGACGTTCGTCGAGTTCAAGGGGTCGTCGCTCTGGCACCGGGCGCCGTTCTTCCAGCGGCCCGCCATGGCGGTGGTGCCGCAGCCGGGCGGACAGGCCATCGTGCGCGCGTTGCTCGGCTCGGGAAACCGCGACCAGATCAAGGACGGTCAGGGAGGCACCTGCGGGCTCGCCGACATCGACGCCTGCATGCGCCAGGACTGCACCGTCGACGTTCTCGCCAGCCGGCGGCGGATCGGACCCGCGCCGCAGGGCGGTTCCGGCGGCCACTACCAGACCGGTGAGTGGAAATACACCTCGGGAAGCACTTCGCTCACGACCGATACGCTCGCGGTCACGCCCAGCGACACGCCTTCGAGCGCGACCACCGACATCGACGACGTTTCGATCCAGTACACGCTCACCTGCGGAACGGAAACGCAAAACCACGACAACAGCATCTACTGCGACTTCAGCACGGGCGAGTGCCCGCCCGACGTGGGCAAGCCGCTGGGAACCAAGCTGCTCTGGACGCCGAGCGTCGCGCAGGAGTACTCGCGCTTCTACTCCGTCCAGGTGTGGGGCGCAGGCGTCCGGGCGCCGCCGACGACGCTCGCCACGGCGCAGACCTACGACGGCTCCGCGCTCACCGACACGAACCTGGTGGACGCGAGCACGTGCCCGCTGAACGCGACGGCCGGCGCCTGCGCCTCGACCACCGGCAATGGGTGGTTCGTCGCGCACAGCCAGACGGTGACGCTGGCAGGGGTCACCCAGGACCGCACGCCGGGCGACGAGAAGACGGGCTCGGCTGCCCTGATCCTCGCCGGCTGCGCGTTGTGGAACACGCTGCTCCCCAACAACCAGGCGGTGCTCGCCTGCAACGGATCGCTGCCGGCGGACAACGCGTTCGTCTATCAGGGAGACGCCCTCACCGGACACCTCCAGTGCGGCGTGGCCGGCTCCGCCACGGCGTCCGCGACGGTCCGCGCCGTGCGGCGCGACACCAACGTCACCCCGCAGCAATTCACCCCCGTCGTGTCGCTCAACCAGAAGACGGGCGACGTCGCGTACAGCGGCGTGAGCCTGGAGCCTGGCGCGCCGCCGCTCCAGGTGCAGGTCGGCGGCAACAACGTGATCGGCTTCGTCAAGTGGCTCGAGGTCTCGCGCGCCACGCACGACTGCCGGCACTCGGGGAAGTGTCAGTGACGGCCGTATTCGGCGGTCCTGTCGAGTAAGCGCGGCCGGTCCGAAACCGCCGTGATCGGCGGCCCTGTGCTTGGAAGCGCGGCTATCTTGGCCGGACTGCGCTGACCGCCCGCTGCTCGGACGCGCCCATCGCGTCCAGCACCGCCTTGCGCAGCAGGTCGGGCGGCAAGAGCCCCTGCGCAAGGATGGTGTCGTGGAACGCGAGCGGCTGGAAGCGTGCGCCCAGCGCGCGCTCCGCGGCTCCGCGCAGGTCCATCAGCTTCGTGTACCCGTAGAAGTACGCGGTCGCCTGGGCCGGCATGCGGAAGGTGAAACGGTCGACCTCCTCCGTCGCGAACGCGGGCGAAAGCCCGACTTCCTTCTGCAGGAACTCGCGAGCCGACTCGGGCGTCCACTTGCCCGTCTGCAGCTCGGGGTCGACGAAGGCGCGAGCCGCGCGCTGCAGGCGCAGCTGCAGCGAGACGAGCTTCCCCTCGTCCGGCATGTAGGGCAGGGTGATGGCCTCGGAGTACAGGCCCCAGCCTTCGACGTTGACGCTGTTGAACGCGAAGACCGCGCGCGCGACCGACACGCCTTTCTCCACCATCGTCGAGAACTGCAGCTCGTGCCCCGGACGCGCTTCGTGGGCGGTCAGCGTCCAGGACGCCGCATCGTAGTTGAAGTCGTCGTACTTCTGCTCCTTGGCGCCGGGGACGCTCAAGGGGAGCACGAACTCGCCCTGCTCCCCCCTGTTGCCGAGGAGCCGCGGCGGCATCATGTGCGGCGCGGGCTGCTGCGCGTTTTCCGCCGGAGTGCCCAGGCGGATGCGCGCGGGTCGCGAGGGCAGGGTGACCAGGCGCTGCGCGCGGATGACGTCCTCGATCTGGCTGAGCCGCGCATGATAGTGCGCGAGCACCTGGTCATCGGCGATCTGGTTCTTCTTCAACGCGCGGATGACGTCGCGGTAGTCGGCGGAAGCAAATCCCCTCTGCGCGGCGACGCGCGCGGCCACGGTCTGCATCTCGCCCTGGATCTGCGCGAATGCCGCCCGCGCCTGGGCCGCGAGCTGCGCGGGGGGAATGTCCACCCCCACCTGCTCCAGCCGGAATGCGTACAGCTCGGGAACGAGGCGGAAGTCTTCCCGGGCGCGCGGCAGGACTTCGCCGCGCACGAACGCCATGTACGCGGTGAGCTGCTTCTTCAGCTCCGCGACGGGCTGCTCGTAACCGGCGATCTGGTACTCTTGGAAGAGCTTCTCGATTCCGCCGATGGAGAAGCCCGACGTCTGCAGGTCATTCTCCACCTGCAGCTTGCTGGGCGTCTGCAAGCCGCGCTTGGCCAGACCTTCGCGGGTCTCGCGCTCGGCGAGCTCCACGATCGAAGTGGTGCCCGGCTCCAGGCCGGCGTACTTGCGCACGCGCGCCAATGCCGCCGGACGGCGCCCGTGCTCGATCTGCGGATCGAGAAGGCTGCGCACGCTGAAGAACACCAGCCTGGCCAGGTTGTAATAGGGCACTTCGAGGCGCTCGCTCAGCTCGGAGCCCCGGATGCTCTTGCGCGCGGCGTCCGCCAGGATGGCGAGGTCTTGCGCGACGAGCGGGTCCTTCTCCGTCCTGCGTAGCTCCTCGATCCTGGCCAGCGCCTCGCCCGTCGTCTTGCGCAGCCGCTCCTCGTGGCCCGGTGTGAGGTCGGTGATGCGGTCGTCCAGGCCAGTCTGACCGAGGCGTGCGGCCTGCTCCGGCGCGAAGCGCGCCTGGACCGCGAGCAGGATCTTCGCGTTCTCGTTGCTGCGCGCGATCCACGATTCGCCCGCCGCCGAAGCTCCCGGCGGCGCGGCGGTGCCCGCCTGAGGCGCGGTCGCCGCGGGCGTGGGCGCTGGCTGCGCGTGATTGCAGGCGGCGAGCGCAAGGAGGGCGGCGGCGATCGTTCGCATCGGTCGAATCCTCGGCGGAGTTGCGCGGCGGGCGGAAGACCCGCGGCTGTACTCTGAACCGCGCAATCGATCAAGGACCGGCTCGAATTCGGGCTGCAGCGGCCCGGTTCGTGGCTTGCGCCCGCCCGCCGCGAGCCACGGCGTCGCCGTCCCCCGGCCAGCGCAGCTCGTCCGATCGAGGCTCCGCCGTTGCCCTCCTCCTGCGGCGCCCTGCTCCAGGTGCGGCGTCGGCCTGAGCAGGGCTCGACGCCTGACCTCGAGCTGCGCGGTGCCCACCTTGCGCTGACCCTACCCACAGGAGGCCGGGATGATCCGTGAGCGCCGTTACGCGAGGTGGCTCGCCCTTCCCGCAGTGCACGCGGCAGCGATCCTCGCCGGCTGCGGCAGCGGGTCCCCGTCGCAACCGGAGCCCGCCTCGCGCGAGCGCAAAGCGCCGGCCGCGTCTCCCGCGCTCACCGTCGCCCACTCCTACGACCTGGCGGCGAACATGCCCGCGCGCCTCTCGATCATGTTCTCGATGAGCTGGTTCGGGATCCCGGCCAGCGATCCGCAGGGCGCGGGGCCGGACCCGACCTGGGGAAACTGGAAGTGGGGCGGCGGCTGCGTGGCGACGAACGATCCGACGAGCTGCAATACCGCCGCGACCAGCACGCCGCAGCGCTTCGTCGCGTCCCGCCGGCGGCCGCTCGCCGGCGTCTATTCGTCGAGCGGACGGGACGCCGAGAGCCTGCGCCGGGTCGACCTGATGCTCTCCACGCTGCGCAGGTCTTGCGACGACGGCGCTCGCATCGACGCATGGTCGGTCCAGATCGACAGCATCCGCGATACCTCGCGGCACCCGACCAATCCGCAGTCGCCGTCCGCGGATCTCGCCTATCGCGCCTTGCTGGCATTCTTGAACCAGGCCGACGCGGCGGGGCTGGGCAACAAGATCCTCCCCGGCAACGATTCGACCTGGTACTTCCACTTCGGCGCGAACCCGAACGTGCAGCTCGGCAAGTGCGACGGCACCGCCGGGAACCCCAAGCAGAGCTGCCTGGACGCGCTCACCTCGGACATCGTGGAAATGGTCCAGATTGCGGCGCCGCATTCGTCGGCGCTCCGCATCAACGGCAAGCTGGTCCTGCTCTTCTATCTCGACGCGGCGCTGATGACCGTCGCGGAGTGGCAGGCGGTGCTGCAGAACGCGCGCGACGGCGCGGGCCAGGATTTCTATGCGTTGGCGACCACGCAGAACAGCTCGTACTTCGGCGCGTTCGACGCGCTCGCGCCCTGGATCTCGACGAGCCAGTGGGGGACGACCTCCGGAGCCACCGTCTACGATCACGCGACGAGCTGGACGGCCAAGCGGCATTCCGGGCTGCTCGCCAACGTGGGCGCCTTCGGCGGGCGCGTCGTCTTCGGCGGCGCGGCGCCGGGATTCGACGACTACACGAAGAACTGGGGAGCTTGCACGGAGCGGCAGCTGCCCACCCCGCCCGATCAGCCCCGCGATCCGGCCGTGCTCCAGGCGCAGTTCGACTACTTCAAGGCGCACGGGCTCCGCGGCGTCGTGCTGGAGACATGGGACGACTGGACCGAGGGAAGCGAATTCGAGCCCGACGTGGCGAACGGGACGGGCACGCTGGTGCAGCTCCGGCAACTGCTCGGAAGCCTGTTCGGCGACGCCAGCGACCCTGCTGGCGACACGCGCCTGAGCAATCGCTGGACGAGCTACGGCCAGGCGCGCAACTGCGCCGGCGGGACCGCTGGCACCCCGCCCGTCACCGATCTCTCGTGCATTCCGCCGAACGGCGGCACCATTGGCGGCAAGATCACCAATCTGTCCACCGGCGGCGCGATCGGCGGCGGGACGGTGAGCTACACGGGAGGCTCGACCACCAGCGACGCCGCGGGAAACTACACGCTTCCGGGCGTGCCCGCGGGGACGGTGACCATCACCGCCAGCGCCACGGGCTACTTGAAGCGGTCGTACGACGTGGCCGTCACCGCGGGAGCGACGACCGTCCAGGACGTGCAGCTCTCGACGTCCGGAAAGCTGGTGGGCAACGTCACCGCGGGCGGAGCGCCGCTGAGCGGCGCGTCGGTCCGCGCCCAGGGCGGGCAGATCGCGACCGACGTGACGGACACGACCGATGCGGCCGGCCACTACGACGAGGGCTGGCTCGCCATCGGCACGTACACGGTCACTTGCTCCGCTCCTGGATATGCTACGCAGACCGTTCCCGGCGTTAGCGTCACGACGGGCGGCACCACTACGGTGGACTGCGCGCTCACCGGCAGCGCCGGCGCCATCGCAGGAAAGGTCACGAACGTCCAGACGGCAGGCGCGATCGCGAACGCCACCATCAGCTACATTGGCGGATCGACGACCTCCGACGCGGCCGGCAACTACACGCTCTCCGGCGTTCCGGCGGGAACGGTGACCATCACGGCTACCGCGACCGGATACCTGATGCGCTCGTACGACGTGGCGGTGACCGGGGGAGCGACCGCGACGCAGAACGTCCAACTCTCCACCTCCGGGAAGCTGGTCGGCGACGTCACCGGCGACGGCGTGGCGCTGTCCGGCGCGAGCGTGCGCGCGCAGGGCGGGCAGATCGCCACCGACGCGACCGATACGACCGACGCCGCCGGCCACTACGACGAAGGATGGCTGGCGATCGGGAGCTACACGGTGACTTGCTCGGCGGCCGGCTTCTCTCCGCAGACGGTGACCGGCGTCAGCGTGACGACGGGAGGGACGACGACGGTGAACTGCGCCCTCGCCAGCAAGGGCACCGTCAGCGGGAAGGTCACCAATCTCGGGAACGGCCAGGCGCTCTCCAGCGCAACGGTGAGCTGGTCGGGCGGATCGACCGTCTCCGATGCCGCCGGCAGCTACACGCTCAGCGGAGTGCCCGCCGGCACGCAAGTGATCACGGGTACGCACACCGGCTATCTCGCCCGCTCGTACACGATCGACGTCGCTGGCGGAGCCACCACGCCGCTCGACGTCCAGCTCTCCACCTCGGGCAAGATCGCCGGCAACGTAACCGGCAATGGCGCGGCGCTTTCTGGCGCGTCTGCCCGGGCCCAAGGCGGCCAGATTCCCACCGACGTCACCGATATCACCGACGCGACGGGCCACTACGACGAGGGCTGGGTGCCCATCGGCACGTACAGCGTCACGTGCTCGGCGCCCGGCTTCCAGAACCAGGTGGTGAGCGGCGTCACGGTGACGAGCGGCGTGACCAGCACGGTGAACTGCGCGCTGGGGACGACCCCCGCAACCGATCCGGTGTTCGCAGGCGCAGGCGACGTCGCTTGCGGCGTGGGTGGAGCGGGCCAGGGAGGCGCCTGCGCCGCCGGTCAGACGGCCGCCATCCTGAGGAACCTCAATCCGACGATGGTGTGGTCGACCGGCGATACTCAGTACCCCTGGGGCGCGCTCGCCGACTACCAGGACAACACCTTCGGCTGGAACGGAACCTGGGGCGGCTTCAACTCCATCCTGGCGCCCGCGGTCGGGAACCACGAGTACCACAACTGCGATCCGCCGGGATGCACCGACGCTACCGTGCCACCTGGGTACGTGAGCTATTTCAAGGGCAAGGCGCCGGTCATCGGCCAGACCGACAGCGATCTCTACTATTCCTTCGACCTGCAGACGGCCGGCCGCAGCTGGCACGTCATCGTGATCGACTCGGGCAAGTGCTACAGCGCCTCGGGCGACCAGTTCTGGTGCAGCGGATATACCGGATCGTGCAGCCTGACCAACGCGGGGCAGACGGGAAACTGCACCTGCCCCGGGCCGGACACCGGCAACTCGAGGCAGAACAAGTGGCTCTGCAACGATCTCGCTACCCACAAGAAGGCCGCTTTCGGCGGTCGGTATGCCGGGATCATCGCCCTCTGGCACCAGCCGCGCTTCGCCAGCGTCAGCGGAGGAGGCGGCGACAACTGGAGCATGACGCCCGTCTGGAACATGCTCTACAACTACAAGGCGGACATCGTCCTCACGGGCCATGCTCATTACTACGAGCGGTTCGACGCCACCGGTCACATCTCCAGCAACTCGGCCGAGACGGTGGCGGATCCGAACGGGATCCGGCACTGGGTCGTGGGCACGGGCGGCGTGGCGCTGAACACCGGATTCGCCACGGCGCCGCATACGACCTCGGCGAAGCGGCTCTCCTCGTTCGGCGTGCTCAAGCTGACGCTGCACGACGCGAGCTACGATGCGCAGTTCATCGACACGAACGGCACCGTGCTCGATTCGGTCCTCGGGGTGTCGACGCACTGACCGCTTTGCGCAGCGGCGCCGCCAGACGGACGCTGCCCGGCGGAAGCGAAGAGAGCGCCTGGCGGTAGCCGTCCGCCGCCAGGCGCTCGCGCGCGCCCGCCGGCGCGCTCTCTAGCCGCTGCTGCAGCGCCGGAAACCCCAGCGCGTCGAACTGGCCGCGATCGCGCAGCCGCACCTCGAAGACGGTGCGGCCGTTCCAGAGGGCCGCGTAGGTGAGCGCGGCGAGCCGCGGGGCCTGCTGATACAGACGAAGGGCGTCCTCGAAGAACGCGCGTGCCAGCGCCGGGAACGACGGCGGGGCGGCGTCGAGACGGTGGACGGCGATGCGCGCCGCGTGGCGCCGCTCGTCGGCGGCGATGGTGGGCCGCAGATCCCCGCCCGCGAAGGCATGGGCGAGCTGCTCGGCGAAGGAGAGCGGAATGCGGTTCTCGCAGTCCACGTCGTCTTCGGATTCGAGGATGCAGAAGGCGACCGGCCCGCGCGCCGCGCGGGCATCCTCCTCGCTCGCGTAGAGCGACAGCGTGAGCTCGACGGGCGGCCGCTCGGAGCGCCAGAGGAGCTGCTGCGCGACGAGGTCCATGAGCTGGTCCACGCGGCCGCGCCGCTCGGGACGCGCGGGCTCGAGCAGCAGGAGGCGCGTCTCGACGACGAGCCCCTGCTGGGCGTCGCCGCTGACCTCGTCTGAAAAAACTCGCGCCCGCACCAGCCCCGCCGGCAGGATGACTGCCGGCGTGCCGGGATCGGATGGCGGGCCGAAGGGCCCGTACCGGAGGGCGGAGAGCGCCTGCTCGACTTCGCCGGGAGCAAGCGACGCAGCGCGAAGCCGGAGACGCAGGAAGTCGTCGCCCTGGTACACGAGCTGCGCGACGCCCGCCGCGAAGCCCGCGGCGCGCGCCCGTTCCAACGCCCGGCGGCCTTGCGCACCCGGCGGCGGGTGCGCGAGCGAGCGCGCATGGAAGGCGAGGTCCCAGCGGTCGTCGTCCGTCAGCGCCTCGGCAAAGCCGGGCATGGCCGTCTGGGGAACGCCCACGGTGGCCGCGCTGTAGATCTGCCGCGCGCTCCAGCGGCCGGTCGCGCGCGGATCGGCGAGCGACGGAGGCGGCGGAGTGAACCGGCCGGCAACTCCTCGAGGCGCACGGCCGTCGATTCCGTGGCAGGCGGCGCACGCCTGGCGATACAGCCGTGCGCCGCGTTCGCGATCCGGGGCGCGCGAGGGACGGAGGAGAGCGCCGAACCGCTGCGATACCCGATCCTGGATCTTGCGCGCCAGGTAGACGACCTGCGCGGGAGCCTGCGCGGCAGCAATCCGCCGCTCCAGATCTTCCGCGGTCGAGACGAGATCGTCCGCGCCGAGGTCCCGCAGCTCGGCGATCACGGCGGCGGCGATGGCGCGCTGGTCTGCCAGCTCGTCCGGCGACAGGACGCGGCCCTCGCTCGACACCGCGTCGTCGTAGCCGGAGATGACGAGATCGATCAGGGCCGCGCAACGGCTCCCGTCCCGCGGATGGACCTCGTGCGCGGAAGAGGCCATCGCCGCCGCGACGGCCACGGACGCGAGGACCCTCCCCATGCCGCTGACGGTGGGCAGGCAGGGCAGGACCGTCAATGCGTCGGGGCCGCGGGTCGTCGCGAAGGGACGGCGCCCGGCAGCCCGCCTGCTCTACGTGCAGGAAGGCGCCCTCGTCGAGCTGGATCGCTCCACTGAATGGAAATTGGCGGCCCCCGAAGTCGTCTGATTCCGGGGCTGTCTGATTCGAGGGCTTGGGAGTGAGCGCGGAAGGAATCGAACCTTCAACCTATGGATTAAGAGTCCATTGCTCTGCCAGTTGAGCTACGCGCCCCAAGCGTGTCGTTCGCTCCCCTAAGGGGACGTGCCTTCTAGCGTTCCGATGCTTTCGGGTCAAGCGCGATGCTGGGCGCACGGCGCTGCGGTCGGCTGGCCGTGGATTGTCGCGGTCTGCGGCGATACGCAACTGGAAGCCTGAAAATATTACGCGGAGGTCCGGTAATGGTGCGGTGGGTCATCCTCACGCTTCCGCTCGCGTTCGCATGCGGCGGTTCGGGGGGCTCCGGTGTGGGCAGCGCCGGGAGTGCGGACGCCGGCAGCCGCGACGCAGGCCTGAACGGCCTGGTCTCGATCTCGCTATCGCAAACCGACGTGCGCATCCCCGTCGGAACGTCGACGGCCTTCGCCGTCAGCGGGACCTACGCAGACGGATCGCGCGCCGACGTCACGCCGCAGGCCGAAGCCCGGTCGTCGAACCCGAGTGTCGCAACGGTGCAGAAGGGTCCGGGATCTCAGATCCAGATCTTCGCGATGGCCGCGGGGACCGCCACGGTCGCTGTGGAAGTCGGGAACCTCGAGCGGAACTGCGCCGTCACAGTGACCCCTCGGTGAAGCAGAGGGTCCGATCCGAGCGCGAGTTTCCTAGGCAAGCGTTGGAAGGGCGGGCGCCCTAGACGTTTCCCGACGAAGCGGGTGGTCGACTCTTGACTTCCGTTCAGTACAGTAGGGAAATTAGCCGATGCTTGCCGCGACGGCAAGGGCACCGCGTGTACTGATCGTAGACGACGAATTCGACATCGCCGAGACGATGGCCGAGCTGTTGGGTGCGGAGGGGTACGCAGTTGCCTTGGCGCATGACGGCCTGCACGCCTTCGAACAGATTCCCAAGTTCGAGCCCGATCTGATCCTGCTGGACCTGATGATGCCAAGGATGAACGGCTTCGAGGTCCTGGAACGGTTGCGGGAGGCTCGGAATCCGACTCCCGTCGTCGTCGTGAGCGCAAACCAAGGCTACGAAGCAGCCGATTTGAACGTCGCTGGCAAGGTGCGGAAACCTTGTTCCTTCGAGCGGCTCCTCGACGCGGTCAAAGCAGCCCTCGCGCGCGCGCCGCTGCGAGGAGCGGAGGCGAGATGATGGGGTGGCTGACCGGGCTCGAACCGGCAACACCTGGAGTCACAGTCCAGTGCTCTACCTTTGAGCTACAGCCACCG
>JBJMQJ010000482.1:0-8094 GCA_045802765.1 Myxococcales bacterium | reverse complement strand
TTCAACGACGACTGGGAGATGGCGCGCGGCATCGCGCTCTTGTTGCACTTGCGCCAGCGGGGCGCCGCGCCCGAGCTGCGACGCTTCCTGCAGTCCGCGCAAGGCGAGGGCGTCCTGGGCCTCGCGCGCGCCTGGCCAGCGATCGCCCCGCTGTATCCGCAGGAGCGCATCGCGCGGCTCTGCGGTGCGCTCTACGGGGGGCGGTCGCATTGCCGCGAGCTCTTCGGATTCGAAGCGGAGGAAGCGCTTCCCGACGCGCCGGAGCGCGGCCGGTGCGAACAGGAGCGGCTGCTCGCCGACCCCGCGCTTCTCGGGCGCGTCGCGGAGCGCTTTCCGGTCGCGCTCTACACCGGCAGGAACCCCGGGGAGGCCGCGTTGGCGCTGGTCCGCTGCGAGCTGCACGTCCCGCAGCGGCTGTGCTGGGTGGCCGACGGCCGGCCGCGAAAGCCCGATCCGGACGGGTTGGTCTGGCTCTGCGGCGAGCTCGTCCGGCCGGGCGGCGAGGCCCTCTTCGTCGGCGACACGGCGGACGATCGCGCCGCGGCCGAGGCGGCCCGGGCCCTCGGCGCGCCCCTGGTCTATGCCCACGTGGCGGAGCCTGGCGATACCACGCGCGTGCTCTCCCGGCTGCTCGCGGAGACGGGAGCCTGATCATGCGATACGCTTGACGCCATGCCTCGGACCGGCGCCGTGCAGCGCAAGACCAAGGAGACCGACCTGCGCGTCACCGTCGACATCGACGGCGCGGGCGAGGCCAAGGTGGACACCGGCATCCCCTTCTTCGACCACATGCTGGAGACGGTCGCGAAGCACGGCGCGCTGACCCTCGAGGTGAGCTGCAAGGGCGATCTGCACATCGACCAGCACCACACCGTCGAGGACACCGGCATCGCGCTGGGCAAGGCGCTGGACCAGGCGCTGGGCGACCGCAAGGGGATCGCCCGCGCCGGGTGCTTCTACTTCCCGCTCGACGAGGCGCTGGCGCGCAGCGTGGTGGACCTCTCCGGACGCGCGTTCCTCCACTGGAACGTGCAGCTCGATCAGGGGCCGCGCAGCGCGATGGACCTCTCCGTGCTGGAAGGGTTCTTCAAGGCGGTGGCGGACGGCATCCGCGCCAACCTGCACATCGATCTGTTGACCGGGCGTGACTTCCACCACGGCGCGGAGGCGGTGTTCAAGTCGTTCGCCCGGGCGCTGCGGCAGGCGTGCGCGCTCGACGATCGGGCGGGCGGAGTGCCGAGCACCAAAGGGGTGCTGTGAGCGCCCGCGTCACCGTGGTCGATCTCGGGCTGGGGAACCTGGGCAGCGTCATGCAAGCGCTGGTGCGCGCGGGCGGCGAGCCGCGGCTCTCCGCGGACCCGGTGGAGATCGGGCGCTCGGCCCGCGTCGTCCTCCCTGGCGTCGCCGCCTTCGGTCTGGGGATGGATCGCGCGGAGCGGCTGGGCCTTCGCGCGGCGCTCGACCGGGCGCTGCAGCGCAAAGCTCCGGTGCTGGGCATCTGCCTGGGCATGCAGATCCTCTTCGAGGAAGGCGAGGAGGACGGCCTGCGCAAGGGCCTGGGCTTCCTCCCCGGTCGGGTCACGCGCCTCCCTGCGGGAGTCCAGGTGCCGCACATCGGCTGGCAGCGTCTGGAGACGACCGCCGCAACGCCGCTCCTCGCCGGAGCCGCCGCACCCTGGGCGTACTTCGCCAACTCGTATCGCTGCGAGGCGCCTGCCGACGTCACCCACGCCGTGGCGGACCACTCGGGCGTGCGCATCGCGGCGGTAGTGGGGCGCGGCGAGCTGCACGGAGTGCAGTTCCACCCCGAGAAGAGCGCCGCCGGAGGCGAGGCGCTGCTCGCGCGGTTCCTGCGGCTCCCGGAAGCGTCGCCGTGACGCCCATCCTGTATCCCGCCATCGACCTGCTCGGCGGGCGGGCAGTCCGCCTGCGGCACGGCGACCGGCGGAGCGCGAAGGTGTACTCGGAGGACCCGCCGGCGCAGGCCCGCGCGTTCGTCGAGCAGGGTGCGCAGGCTCTCCACGTCGTGGACCTCGACGCGGCGTTCGGCGAGGCGAGGCAGACCGCGGTGCTGGCCGGGATCGTCCGCGCTGCGATGCCCGTCCCGGTGCAGCTCGGCGGCGGAATCCGGGCCATCGAGCAGATCGAAGCGACGCTCGAGGCAGGCGCCGCGCGAGCGATCCTCGGCACGGCCGCGGTGGAGCGGCCCGAGCTGGCCGGGGAGGCCGTGCGCCGCTTCGGACCGGAGCGGATCGCCTGCGGTATCGACGTGAAGGACGGCCGGGCCGCGACGCGTGGGTGGACCGAAGCGCGCGGTCCCTCTCCGGAGCGCCTCGCGGCGCTCTTCGCGCGGATGGGCGTCGCGTGGCTCGTCGTCACCGCGGTGGCGCGGGACGGCACCATGGAAGGCTTCGATCTGCGGCTTCTTCGAGACGTCGCTCTGTCCGCCCCGTCGGCGAACGTCATCGCCAGCGGCGGCGCCGGATCGCTTTCGCATCTGAAAGCGCTCGCCGCCGCGGGAGTACCCGGTCTGGCGGGCGCCATCGCGGGAACCGCCCTCTACGAGGGGCAGTTCTCCATCCGCGACGCGCAGGCGGCCCTCGATCGCGTCGGGGAGCGCGCCTGATGCTGACGCGAAGGATCGTTCCCTGCCTCGACGTGAAGGGCGGCCGGGTGGTCAAGGGCGTCCGCTTCGAGGAGCTGCGCGACGCGGGCGATCCGGTCGAGCAGGCGCGCGCGTACGGCCGCGCCGGCGCGGACGAGCTGTGCTTCCTCGACATCAGCGCGTCGCTGGAAGCGCGCGGCACGCTGGTGGCGCTGGTGGAGCGCGTCGCGCGCGAGCTTTCGATCCCGTTCGCCGTCGGCGGCGGAGTGCGGACGGTGCATGACGCGGAGGCCCTGCTGCGCGCCGGCGCGGACAAGGTGTCGATGAACTCCGCGGCCCTGGCCGACCCGCCGCTGATCACCGCGGTCGCGCGACTCACCGGGAGCCAGAGCGCGCTCGTCGCCATCGACGCCAAGCG
Organism: Myxococcales bacterium; assembly: GCA_045802765.1. Taxonomy (GTDB): domain Bacteria; phylum Myxococcota; class Myxococcia; order Myxococcales; family 40CM-4-68-19; genus VBKO01. Next base: position 5,071 of record JBJMQJ010000482.1, on the reverse strand, counting down.
GCTGGCCGGAGCAAGCCCCTCCTGGGAGGTCTACTCGCACGGCGGGACGCGTCCGACGGGCCGCGATGCCGTCGCCTGGGCGCGCGAGGCAGTCGATCGCGGCGCGGGCGAGATCCTGCTCACCTCGATCGATCGGGACGGCACCGGCGCGGGATTCGAGGTGGAGCTGACGCGCGCCATCGCCTCGGCCGTGCCGGTTCCGGTGATCGCGAGCGGCGGCGCCGGCAACCCCGGCCATTTCGCCGACGCGTTCGCGGCGGGCGCCGCGGCCGCGCTCGCGGCCACGGTCTTCCATTTCGGCAGCCTTTCGGTGGCGCAGGTGAAGGAGGAGTGCGCGCGGCGCGGCTTCCCGATGCGCTGGCCCCTCGACGATGACTACCGGCATCGTTCGAAGTGATCCTGATCTGTTCGGAGATCGAGGGGTAACAGCTAGCGGTGGGGTTGACAGCATGGTCCGTCCCGAAGAGCTGAAATATGACGACCGGGGATTGGTCCCCTGCATCGTGCAGGACGCGGCGACCGGCGAGGTGCTCACGCTCGCGTGGCAGTCGCGCGAGGCGCTGGAGCGAACCCTGCGCTCGGGTCAAGCGACCTTCTGGAGCCGCAGCCGCGGCGAGATCTGGGTGAAGGGCGCGACCAGCGGCAACACCCAGGCGGTCCGGGCGGCGCGGACCGATTGCGATCACGACGCCGTGCTCCTCCGGGTCGAGCCGCGGGGACCTGCCTGCCACACCGGAGCGCGTTCCTGCTTCTTCGAGGCGGTGGACGGCTCGCCTGCGGCGCCGGAAGCGCCGGGGGAGACGCTCGCGCGGTTGGAGCAGGTGCTGCGCGACCGGCGCTCGGAGGCGCCCGCCGGGTCGTACACGGCGAAGCTCTACGCGGACGAGAACCTGCGGCACAAGAAGATCGGCGAGGAAGCGACCGAGCTGGTGATGGCCTCGCTCCGCGGCGACAAGGACGCATTGGCGGAGGAAGCCGCGGATCTGCTGTACCACGCGCTGGTCCTGCTGCAGTCGCATGGCATCGGCCTGCGGGAGGTCGCGGACAAGCTGCGCGCGCGCGAGGGCGGGCGGCGCAACTCCGGCTGATGCTGGGCATCTGGCAGGTGATGACCACGCATCTATTCACCCCCTTGCGCCTGCGCGACGTCACCTTGCGGAACCGCGTCGGCATCTCGCCCATGTGCCAGTACAGCTCGCCGGGCGGCTTCGCCACCGACTGGCACCTCGTCCACCTGGGCTCCCGCGCCGTCGGCGGCGCGGGGATCGTGATGGTAGAGGCGACCGCGGTCGAGCCGCGCGGACGCATCTCGCCCGACGACATGGGGTTGTGGAGCGACGCCCACGCCGAGCCTCTCGCGCGCATCGCCCGGTTCGTCGAGTCGCAGGGTGCCGTTCCGGGAATCCAGCTCGCGCATGCGGGACGCAAGGGCAGCACGGCCGCTCCCTGGAAAGGCGGCGGGCCCGTCCCGGACAGCGAAGGCGGCTGGCCGGTCGTCGGCGCCAGCCCGGTTCCGTTCGCGGAGGGCTGGCGCGTTCCCGAGGCGCTGGACGGCGCCGGCATCGCGTCGATCACGCGCAACTTCCGCGCCGCGGCGGCCCGCGCGCGCGAGGCCGGCTTCCGGTTCCTCGAGCTGCACGCCGCCCACGGGTACCTCCTGCACAGCTTCCACTCGCCACTCTCCAATCGCCGCACGGACGGGTATGGAGGCCGGTTCGAGAACCGCGTGCGCTTCACGCTCGAAGTGGCCGAGGCGCTCCGCCGCGAGTGGCCCGATCACTTACCCGTGTCCGTCCGCCTCTCCTGCACCGACTGGGTAGACGGGGGGTGGACCCCCGAAGAGAGCGTCCGGCTCGGGTCGCTCTTGCGCGACCACGGCGTCGACCTCATCGACTGCAGCTCGGGCGGGAACGTCTCCACCGCGCGCATCCCCCTCGGTCCGGGCTACCAGGTCCCGTTCGCCGAGGCGGTGCGCCGCGGAGCCGGCATCGCCACGGCGGCGGTCGGCCTGATCACCGACGCGGCGCAGGCGGACGAGATCGTCCGGGAGGGGCGCGCCGATCTGGTGCTGCTCGCCCGCGCCTCGCTGCGCGATCCGTACTGGCCCATCCACGCCGCCCGCAAGCTGGGCCACTCGGACGCCGTCCCCGTCCCTCCCCAATACCAGCGCGGCTTCCCCCAGCACCTCCCGAACTGAGCCAAATCAATTGCACCGTGGTGAAGTCTCTTTGGCCGGAGGGGCTCAATGCGCGGCTAGCGTTTGCGGAGCTCCTTGACCATCACGATGGCGTCCTCGCCCTCGTCGACGTAGTAGTTGGGGCGGACGCCGACGGCGCGGTAGTCGAAGGCACGGTACAGCTCGAGAGCGGCGGCGTTCGAGCGGCGCACCTCGAGGGTCATCAGGGTCGCGCCGGCCTGCACGGCGCGCTTCTCGGTCTCGGCCATCAGGACGCGCGCGATCCCCCGCCGGCGGTGCTCGGGGGAGACGGCCACGTTGAGGATGTGGACCTCGTCGTGCACCAGCCAATAGATGAGGAACCCGACGATGCGCTCGGTGGCGCGGCCGCCCGCGGCCGAGGTCAGCGGCTCCACGCAGACGAGGATGGTGCTCCAGTCGTGCTCCAGCTCGCGGCGGAAGAGCTCGGTGGACCAGGGATGGCGGAAGGCGGCCCGCTCGATGACCATCACCTCCTCGAGGTCGTCGGGCCGCATGCGCCGCAGCTCGAACTTCGGGCGCAGCCGGACGGCCATCAGGGCCTCCCCGCGATCGAGCGCGTCCCGTCGTCGATGGGGTCGACGATGCGCACGCTCGCCTTGCGCCGGAGCTCGGCCAGAAGCTCCGTGAGCAGCCGCTCGTATTTCTCCTTGGAGAGTCGCTGGCGCAAGGATTCGCGGTCGCCTCGGGCGCCCTGCGCCCTCCACGCCTCCTCCAGCTCGCTGTCCCGGAGCTGGGCAGCGAGCTTGAGACGGTTGTCGAGGTAGCGCGCGACGCGCAGCTCCCGAGCGAGGATGGCGCCGATCTCGGCGTCGGTCAGCTCCACCTGCCGCGTGAACGTCTCCCAGGCCGAGGCCGTGGAGAAGCGGGCGCGCAGCCGCGCCAGCGCGGATTCGACCTCGGCGTGGTCCAGGTCGAAGAGCTTGAGCCGTTCCACCTCGGAAAGGACGACGCGTTCCTGCACGAGCCTGCGCAACGAGGCGGCGAGGAGCGGCCGATCCAGCTGCGCGGAGGCCATCTGCGGGCCCTGTTGCTCGACCAGGCGGATGCGGGTCTCGGCCGCGAGCTCGGAGAGCGTCACCGAGTGCGCGTCGACCACCGCCACCACCTCGTCGACGAGCTGCCGCTCCTGCGCGCTGCCGGCGCCGGCGGCGAGGGCGAGGAGCAGCAGGGCGCGCATGGCGCGATCGTAACGATCCGCTCGCGGTCCGGTCAATCGAAGGGTGCGTTCGTTGACCACCCGGAGGCGTGTGGTTACGGTACGACCAGGCCGTGAAAGACCCCTACGCCACGCTCGATGTCGCCCGGAACGCGAGCGCCGAGGAGATCAAGAAAGCGTACCGGAAGCTGGCGAAGAAGCTGCACCCGGACGTCAATCCCGGAGACAAGAAGGCCGAGGAGCGCTTCAAGGACGTCTCCGCCGCCTTCGAAGTGCTGGGGGATCCGAAGAAGCGCGCGCTCTATGACGAATTCGGCGAGATCGCGCTCCGACCCGGATTCGACGAGGAAAAGGCGCAGAAGTTCCGCGAATACCAGCGCGCCGCCAGCGGCGCGGGCGGGGCAGGCGGCTTCCGAGGCTTCGAGGGATTCTCCGGCGGAGGGTTCGATCCGTCCGACCTGGGCGACCTCGGGTCCATGTTCGGCGACCTGTTCAACCAGCGCCGCCAGGGCGCCGCGCGCCGCCGGGCCTCCGAGCCGGCCGCCGGCGACGACGTCGAGGCGTCCATCGAGGTGGATCTGCGCGATGCGGTGCTCGGCGCCGAGCGGGAGATCTCGCTGCAGCGCCCGGCGCGGTGTCCCGAGTGCAAGGGAAGCGGCGTGAAGCCGGGCAGCAAGCCGCACCGGTGCCCGCAGTGCAACGGCAGCGGCGAGGTGAAGGTCGCGGGCGGCCTGATGCGCGCCACCTGTCCGCGCTGCGAGGGATCGGGCGAGATCAAGGATCCCTGCCCTCGCTGCGGCGGCGAAGGGACGGTGCTCGAATCCGCGCGGTTGCGCGTCAAGATCCCGCCCGGAGTGGAGACGGGATCGCGCGTGCGGCTCGCCGGCCAAGGTTCGCCCGGCGAGCGCGGCGGCGAGAGCGGGGACCTCTACCTGCGCATCACGGTGCGGCCGCATCCGACGGTGCGGGTCGACGGCCGCGACCTCTCCCTCGACCTGCCCATCACGGTGACCGAGGCGCTGCAGGGCGCCGAGGTGACCGCGCCCACCTTCGAAGGACCGGTGAAGCTGAAGATCCCTCCGGGCTCGCAGAGCGGGCGGCGGCTGCGCCTCCGCGGGCGTGGCCTGCCCGCGCTGCGGGCGGGGGCGACCGGAGCGCCCCGGGGCGACTTGTACGTCGTGCTGCAGATCGTCCTCCCACCCGATTCGGCCACGGCGCGAGCCGCGGCCGCAGAGATGCAGAAGCTGTACCCGCCCGACGTGCGCCAGGACGTGAGGCTCTAGATGGGATTGCTCGACCTGTTGGGGATCGGCGGCAGCAAGGATGAGCGCGAGGCGCGCTCGGTGGCGAAGCTGCAGAAGAAGGCCATGGAGAAATACGGTCCCAAGGAGAACCGCCAAGGGGCCATCGAGGAGCTGGGCGAGCTGCGGACGCCGCGCGCGGTCGAGGCGCTCCTCATGCGCTACACGGTGCGCGTCGAGCCGGGAATCACCGACGACGAGGAGAAGCAGCGGGTCCTGGCGCTCGTGCAGCAGGCCGGATCCGCGATCGCGGTGCCGGTCCTGAAGAAGTTCATCCTGGGCCGCGACGAGGTCTCCTGGCCGCTCAAGGCGCTCTCGGACCTGGTCCCGGAATCGGAGGTGGTCGCCTTCCTCGTCGAGGCGCTGCGCAAGGCGGCCGGCGAGTACAGCCGGGTC
>JBJMQJ010000481.1:0-5714 GCA_045802765.1 Myxococcales bacterium | reverse complement strand
TCGACCTCCGCCTGGACGGACGGGTCCGAGGACAGGCGCCCCTCGGCGGCGGCGAGCGCGTCTTGCGCCGACCGCAGCTCGTCGCGGGCTCGCTGCTCGCGCGCCGCGCGCTCCGGCGGCAGCGTGACTGGCGCGAGCGGCCGCGGTGGCTCGGGTCGCTCGGCGGGCTTTGGCGGAGGCAGCTCCGACGGCGGCTTCCGAGCGCGGCGCCCGACCGCGGCGCGCGCGAGCAGCGCGACGAGCAAGGCTGCCGCGATCAGCAGCGCGACCGCGATGACGAGGGTCTGGGTGTCGACTACCAGAGCGAAAGCGAGAGCGACGGCGGGCACGGGCACCTCGAAGGACCGCGCACCTTTCCCCGCGCACAGCCTTCCGTCAAGCGTGCGATGCCGTTACTCCGGCAGCGACCCGGGGGCCTTGCTGCTCGCCGCATCGATCGCGGCCGGCTTCGCGCCGGGCGCCGCCGCGATGGCCACCGCATGCCACTTCCGCTTGCTCCCCGTGCTCACCGCGCACTTGCTGCCGGCCGGATCGCAAGCGACGACCTGGTAGTAGACGGCGCCGGCGGCCTGCGGCGGAAGCTCCGCCTTGAAGCCGCCCAGCCCTCCGGTCGCGTCGGGCTGCATGTCCGTGACCTGCTCCTGCCCATCCTTGCCCCGCCAGAGGACCTGCGCCTTGCCCGGGACGCTCGGCTCCTCGCCGGCCCCGGTGATCTGCGCGCGCACCGTCAGCGAGCGCCCCGGATGCACGCGCGCCGGCGGATTCACCGCGAAGCGGAACGGCTGCTCGACCGCCTGCTGGAGCGGCTTGAAGCTGATCGCGAACCACGTGGTGGGGCTGCCGTCGCCGCCGAAGCTCTGCTTGCCGTTCTCGTCCTTGGCGGCGAGCAGGTACTCGAGGCTGCCGTGCGCCTTGTCCGCGGGAATCTTCGCCTCGTAGCTCTCGCCCTCCACGCGGTTCAGCGAAAGCCGCGTCCCCGGACCGGATTCTCCTTGCTTGCGCAAGAACACGCCGCTGAAGGCGATGGGGGCGTCGCCGCGCACGCGCGCGCGCAGCGTGACTTCCTTCCCCTCCGGCAGCGCCGCGCCCGGCTTGCGGTGCTCGATGACGGGCGGCGCCGCCTTGCTGGCGACCTTCGCCAAGCGGTGCTCCCGGCGTTTGGCGGGCGTCTCGCGCTGCGCCTGCGAGTCCTTCGCGCTCGAAGCGCCGACGGCGACGGGCTTGGCCGCCGCGCCGTACGTCGAGGGCCCGTTGCCCAACAGGTCGCTCGACTCGATCCAGTACTCGGTTTCCGGACCCCCCGCGAACGATACCTTGAAGACGTCGTCGTAGTCGTTCTTGGTCATCGGCACGTCGACCCAGCGCCCTGCGCCCGAGCGCTGGTGGCAGGTCGCCATCAAGACGCCCGTCTCGTCGGTGATGCGCGCCTCGATGTGCACCTGCCCGCTGCGCTGCGTGGCGCGGACGTCGGAGATGGCGGGCGGCCGCGTATCGTCGGCGGAGCGCGCCGCGACCGGCACGAGGAGCATCGTTAGGAGGGCGGCGAGGAGTAGGCGCATTCCGGAGAATTACCCCCTGCGCAGGGGAACGATCAAATCCAGTCAAACCAATCTGCTTTGGCTACGCAGCGGCGCCGGGCTGGGCAGAGAGCTTCACGCTGACCGTCTTGGAGATGCCCGGCTCCTCCATGGTGACGCCGTAGAGCGCGTCGGAGACTTCCATGGTCCGCTTGTTGTGCGTGATGACGATGAACTGCGAGCTGCGGCTCATCTCGCGCACCATCTCGTTGTACCGGCCGACGTTCGCCTCGTCGAGCGGCGCGTCCACCTCGTCGAGCAGGCAGAACGGCGTCGGCTTGATGAGGAAGATGGCGAAGATGAGCGAGACCGCGGTGAGCGCCTTCTCGCCGCCGGAGAGCAGGTTCACGCTGACGAGCTTCTTGCCGGGCGGCTGCGCGACGATCTCCACGCCGGGCTCCGCCGCCGGATTCGCCGCGTCCTCGACCAGCTGCAGCTCGGCGTAGCCGCCGCGGAACAGGCGGGGAAACACCTGCTGGAACCGCTCGTTGACGAGCTGGAACGTCTCCCGGAACCGCTCCTTGCTGGCGCGGTCGATGCGCTCGATGGCCGAGCGCAGCTTGCGCAGCGAGTCCTCCAGGTCCTGCTTCTGCGTGGTGAGGAAGGTGAACCGCTCGCCGACCTCCTTCGCCTCGTCGATGGCGGTGAGGCTCACCTCGCCGAGCGCGTCGACCTTCTCGCGCAGGGTAGCCATGCGCGTCTCGGCAGCGGCCGCGTCCAGGCCGACGGCGTCCTCGCGCCGCGCCTGCGCCACCTCGGACAGCTCCATCAGGTGGCGCTCGCGCGTGCCCTGCTCGAGGTGCGAAAGCGTCAGGCGGATCTCCTGCAGCTTCAGCTCGGCGTCGGAACGCCGGCGGGCAGCCAGCTCGAGGCCGCCCCGCGCCTCGCGCACCTCCTCGTCGCCGCCGCGCAGCCGTTCCTGCGCCTGGTCGTAGAGCGCCCGCGCGCGGCCCAGCTCTTCGCGCAGGTCCTCGCCGGACCGGAGCAGCGCCGACAGCTCGCCGCGCATGACCTCGCTGCGCGTCTCCAGCGCAGCGGCCCGCTCCTTTCCTTGCTCCACCTCGGACTGCAGCTTCTCGCGCCGATCCTCGATCTCCGCCCGCTGCTCCACGAGCCGCGCGAGCGCGCGCGCCACGCCTTCCAGCCGCTCCGCCACCGCCGCCGCGCTCACCTTCGCGCGGGTCACCTCCGCCTGCACCGAGTCGGCCTGCTCGCGCGCCCTGAGCAGGTCCCCCTGCAGCGCCCGCAGCCGCGCCTCGCGCTCCTGCTGCTCGCTCTCCCCACCCGCCACCGCGTCGCGGCTCTGCGCCTCCTCGCGCTCGACCTCCGCCAGCGCCTGCCGCAGCTGCTCCATCTCGTGCCGCAGGACCTGATCGCGTTGGGAGAGGCGGGCCAGCTCTTCTTGTAGCCGCCCGACGTCGCGCTCCAGGCGCAGCTGCGACAGCTCTTCCTCGCGCTCTTCGTGCTGCAGCCGCTTGACCTCGGTGTCGAGCGACTGGATGCGCGCGGCCAGCTCCTCCGCCTGCGAGGTCGTGAGGGCCAGGCGCGCTTCCAGCTCCTGCACCGTCCCGGCCAGCTCCTGCACTTCGCGCCGCTTGTGCAGCAGGCCGTCGGCCACGCCTTCGAGCGACCCTCCGGAGACGATCCCCTCCCGGTCCACCACCTCGCCGTCGGCGGTGACGAAGGTGCGCTCGCCGGGGTCCCGCGACCAGAGCGAAAGCGCGCTGGCCAGCGTGTCGCAAAGGAATACGTCGGCGAGGAGGTACCGCTTGAGCCGCTCGTGCTCCGGGGCGCTGTGCACGACGTCGACGGCGCGCACGGTGCCTTCCGGCGCGGCCAGGTCCGCCGCTTCAGGAACGAGCGGCAGCTGCTCCATCTCGGTCAGCGGGACGAAGCTCGCGCGCCCCTGGGAGGCTTGCTTCAGGTAATCGACGGCGCGCAGCCCGGCGGCGTGGCTCTCCACCAGGATGAGCTGCAGCCGCTCGCCCAGCACCGCCTCGACTGCCCGCTCGTGGCGGGCATCGGCGCGGAGCACGTCCGCGACCAGGCCATACACCCCGTCCCGCCGCCGCTCGTCCTCGTCGCGCAGCAGGATGGCCTTCACCCCGCGCCCGTAGCCCTCGAAGTTCTTCTGCAGCTCGAGCAGGGAGGTCAGGCGGCTGCGGCGGTCGGCCAGCTCCTCGCGCAACCGGATGAGCACCTCCTCGAGATCGCGCCGCTCGACCTGCCCCTGCTGCAGCTGCTCCTCGCGCGCGGCGCGCCGCTCGTGCAGGGCCCGCCGGCTCGCCTGCGTCTCGGCGAGCTTTCGCGAGAGCTCGTCGCGCTGCCGCGAGATCTCCTCGGCGCGCGCGCCGAGCTGCTCCCCTTCGGCTTCCGTCTTCTGCAGCCGTCCGGAAAGGTCTTGCCGGCGCCGCTCGAGGTTCACCAGGTTGGTGCGGTGGTTCGCGAGCCGGGTGAGGACGCCCACCGCCTGGTGGCGCTCGGTCTCCACGGCGTGCTGCGCCGAGTGGATGCGCTCCGTCGCCTGCTGCAGCGTGGCTTCCGCCTGCGCCCGCCGCGTCTCGTCCTCGGCGGTCGCGTCGGCGAGCTTCTGCCGCTCGGCGTAGAAGCCCTCCTCTTCGCGCGCGAGCAGCGTCAGGCGCTGGCCGAGAAGCCCGATCTCGTCCTCGTGCTGGACCTGCCGGGCGGCGATCGATTCGCGTTCCCGCTGCGCGAACTGCAGCTCCTGCTCGGCCAGGCGCAGCTGCTTGTCCACGCCGTGCGACCGGTCCGCCAGCTCCTGCACCTTGCGCTCGTCGTCGAGCAGGTGCAGCCGTTCCGCCGAGAGGCCCGCTTCCAGGCGCGCCACGTGCGCATGGACGACCGTCTCGCCATCGGCGGCGTCCTGCAGCTCGCGCGCGCCTTTCTCCTCCTGCTCCTTCGCCGACAGCCACTGGCGGCAGGAGGAGAGCAGCTCGAGCTGGCGCAGCTCGCCGCGCAGCTCGCGGAAGCGCTCGGCCTTCTTCGCCTGCCGCTCCAGGCCTTGGAGCCGGCGCCCGACCTCGCCCACCACGTCGGAGAGCCGGAGCAGGTTCTGCTCGGTGGCCTCGAGCTTGCGCTCCGCCTGCTTGCGGCGCGCCTTGTACTTGGTGACCCCCGCGGCCTCCTCGATGATCGAGCGGCGGTCCTCGGGCTTGGCGCTGACGATGAGCCCGATGCGGCCCTGCTCGATGATCGAGTACGCCCGGGTCCCCACGCCGGTGCCGAGGAACAGCTCGGTGATGTCGAGCAGCCGGCACGGGGCCTTGTTGATCTCGTACTCGCTGGTGCCGTCGCGGAACAGGCGGCGCGTGACGGTGATCTCGGCGAACCCCGCGTACTGCGGCGGGACCAGCCGGCCGTCGTTCTGGAAGGTGATCGACACCTCCGCCATCCCCGTGGGGGGCCGCGACTCGCTGCCGCTGAAGATGACGTCCTCCATCGAGCGGCCGCGCAGGTGCTTCGCGCTTTGCTCGCCCATGGCCCAGCGGATGGCGTCGACGACGTTGCTCTTGCCGCAGCCGTTGGGGCCCACCACTCCGGTGACCCCGTCATCGAAGGAGAAGACGACCCGGTCGGCGAAGGACTTGAAGCCGGAGATCTCCACGCGGCGGATCTTCATCGTGCGCGCGAGTGAGCCACGAAAGCCGCCGCCCCCGCAAGCCCGATCTTGCCGCTGGTCATGGCCAGAGCGATCGCCGCGAAGAACGCGAAGCGCGCGAAGAATAAGGACCAAAAAACCTTCGCGCTCTTCGCGCGCTTCGCGGTTCATCTCGTTTTCAGGGGCGGGGGCGGGAGACGGCGGGGCTGTCCTGGTCGCAGAAGCGGAGCTTGCGGCGCGCCCACCTGCCGCTGTAGTCGACGCCGACTCGCGGGCCCTTCCAGAGGCGGGGCGGAGGGCCGATGCGCGGCGCGATGAACAGCTCCGCCGCGGGGTCGCACAGGTCGTCGCGATTGTGCCGCAGCCGCACGTCGAGCGCCTTGCACACGTTGCCGGGCCCGGTCGCGCTGTGCAGGAGAGGCCGGAGGCCGCGCGCCTCGGGCAGCGGCTCGGCGGCGCGGATCAGCACCGCGCTCGCCTCGCCTTCGGGGCTGGTGACCGCATTCAGCATCGGGTGC
>JBJMQJ010000480.1:0-7624 GCA_045802765.1 Myxococcales bacterium | reverse complement strand
GTGTCCTGCCGGCGCGGGTACTTGCCGCCGAGGAAGAACGACTGCACGCGCTTGTCCTCGAGGCGGTAGAGCAGCACCGCGCGCGCCGGCTGCCCGTCGCGCCCGGCGCGTCCCGCCTCCTGGTACATCGTCTCGACCGAATCGGGGAAGTTCCAGTGCACGACGAAGCGGATGTCCGGCTTGTCGATGCCCAGGCCGAAGGCGCTGGTCGCGACCATCAGCCGGATCTCGCCGGCCATGAAGCGGTGCTGCGACTCCTCGCGCTCGGCGGTGCGCAGCTTGCCGTGGTAACGGCCGGCGTCGATCCCCTCGGCGCTCAACCAGCGCCACAGCTCCTCCACCTTGCGCACCGTCGCGGCGTACACGATGCCGCTGCCCGGCTTTCCGGCGAGGATCCGCAGCAGCGCCTGCCGCTTCGCCTCGCCGTTCACGGTGCGGCGCACCTCGAAGCGCAGGTTGGGGCGCTCGATCCCGGTGTTCACCACCCGCGCATCCCGAATGCCCAGCTGGCGCACGATGTCCTGCGCCACCTCCGGTGTCGCGGTGGCGGTGAGCGCCAGCACCGGCGGACGGCCCAGCGCGCGGATCGCTTCGGGCAAGGCGAGGTACGCCGGACGGAAATCGTGACCCCACTGCGAGATGCAGTGCGCTTCGTCGACCACGAACAGGCTGACTCCGCGCGCGCGCAGCGGCTCCAGGTGCTCGGGGTTTTCCAGCCGCTCGGGCGTCAGGTAGATGAGGTCGTTCCCGCCCGACTCGATCTCCTCGACGGTCTTCCGTTCTTCGCTGGTGCTCAGCGTCGAGTCGAGCTTCGCCACCTCGATGCGCGCCGCCTGCGCCTTGCGCTGCTGGTCCTCCATCAGCGAGATGAGCGGCGAGACGACGACCACCGCGCGCGGCAGGAGCACCGCGGGAAGCTGGTAGGTGAGGGACTTCCCTCCGCCGGTCGGCAGGATCCCGAGCGCGTCCTGGCCGGTGAGGGCAGCCTCGATGAGCTCGCGCTGCCCGGGGCGGAAGCGCGTCACCCCGAACCGCCGCTCCGCCTCCCGGCGCAGATCGCCCCAGTCCATCCGAGGAAGTTAGGGCGCCGTCACTCGAATCGCAGCGCGTCGATGGGATCGAGGCGCGAGGCGCGCAGGGCGGGGTAGAAGCCGGCCGCAATGCCGGCGAGCCCTGCGAGCAGCATGGTCGCTCCCATCACCGGCGCAGACAAGAGCGTCGGCCACTGCGCCTGGACGGCCATGTACTTCGCGACGCCGGTGCCGAGGCCCAGGCCGAGCAGGCCGCCGACCACCGCCAGCACTACCGCCTCGGTGAGGAACTGGACGAGCACGTCCCTCCCGCGCGCCCCGACCGCCATGCGGATTCCGATCTCCCGCGTCCGCTCCGTCACCGAGACGAGCATGACGTTGGCGATCCCGATGGCCCCCACCAGCAGCGAAATGAGGGCCACCGATCCGAGCAGGAGGGCGATGGTCTTCGTCTGCTCCTGCGCCGCGTTCTGCATCTCGGCGAGGTTTCGCACCTGGAAGTCGGGCTCCGCGCTGTCCGACTGGTGGTGCCGCTGCTTGAGGAGCGAGGTGACCTCGCGCTGCGCCGGCGCGACCGACTGCGGCGAGCGGGCGGAGACCATCAGCGAGCCCACCGCGTCGCTCTGCGATCCGTTGATGCGGCGGACGAGCGTCGCCCAGGGCATGAGGATGATGTCGTCCTGGTCCTGTCCCCAGCTGCTCTGCCCCTTGGCCGCGAGGATGCCCACCACCTTGCAGGGCACGTGCTTGACGCGGATCTGCTCGCCCAGCGGCTGCTGGTCGCCGAAGAGCTTGTCGACCACCGTCTGGCCCAGGATGCAGACCTTGGCGGCGGCCGCGTCCTCCTCGCGTCCGAACATCTCCCCGGCGGCGAGCGGCCAGCCTCGCACGTCGAGGTAGGCCGGCGTGGTGCCGATGACCTGGGTGAACCAGTTCGCCCCGCCGTAGACGACCTGCGCGCCGCTGCGGTTCATCGGCGCGACGGCCGCGATGGTCGAGGTCAGCTCCTTCTCGATGGACTGCGCGTCGTCGCGGGTGAGGTTCTGGGTCGCTCCGCTTCCCGTCGCGGCGCCATGCTGCGAGATGGAGCCGGGCAGGATCATCAGGAGATTGGAGCCGAGCGAAGCCATCTGCGCGGCCACCTTGGCCTGGGCCCCCTGGCCGATCGCCACCGTGGCCACCACCGCGGCGACGGCGATCACGATGCCGAGGGCGGCGAGGAACGAGCGCAGCTTGTTCTTGCGCAGCGCGCGCAGGGCGGTGCGGGTGGCGGCCAGCACGTTCATGCCGCGCCCTCCTGCAGCTCGAGCCGCGCCAGCCGCCGGTCGGTGACCCGCCGGTCGTCGAGCACGTGCCCGTCCTTGAAGACGACGACTCGCTTCGCGTGCAGCGCGATGTCGGGCTCGTGCGTGACGAGCAGCACCGTGAGCCCGCGGTCGTTCAAGTCCTGGAAGATGCCCATCACCTCCAGGCTGGTGCGCGAGTCGAGGTTTCCGGTGGGCTCGTCGGCGAGGACGAGCGTGGGCCGGTTGACCAGGGCCCGCGCGATCGCGACGCGCTGCTGCTGCCCGCCGGAGAGCTGCGCGGGGGCATGGTCGAGCCGGTCGCCGAGACCGACCCGCTCCAGCGACTCGGCGGCGCGGGCGTGGCGCTCGCGCGCGGCGATCCCCTGGTAGAGCATGGGCAGCTCGACGTTCTCCAACGCGCTGGTGCGAGGCAGCAGGTTGAAACCCTGGAAGACGAAGCCGATCTCGCGGCCCCGCACGCGCGCGAGCTGGTCGCGCGAGAAGCGGCTGACGTCCTGCCCGCGCAGCAGGTAGCGGCCGGCGCTGGGACGGTCGAGGCAGCCGATCAGGTTCATGAAGGTGCTCTTCCCGGACCCGGAAGCGCCCATCACCGCGATGAACTCGCCCGGCTCGATGCGCAGCGAGATGCCGCGGAGCGCGTGCACCTTCATGTCGCCCATCGCGTAGACCTTCTCCAGGCCGGAGGTCTCCACCACCGCCGCGGCCTGCGCCGCGCCGGCGATCTCAGAATGGGCCACGGCGGGTCCCCTGCGGCCGGGCGGGGCCGGCGCCGGCGCCCAGGTCGCCGACGATCGCCGCGTCGTTCTCGGCGAGCCCGCTGATCACTTCGGTGCGCTGGCCGTCGGAGATGCCGATGCGAACGTCGACTGGCACCGGCTTGCCGTTCTCGAGCTTGTACAGCCGCGCGGGTTTTCCGGGGGCGGCCGGCCCGGACCCGGCCGCGGCGCGCCGCTCGGTGCGGGCCATGGTGCGGTCACCGCGAGGGCCTTGCTGCTGCGGGGCCGGCGTGTCCGCCGCACCGGTGCTCTCCGGCTTCCAGCGCAAGGCGGCATTGGAGACGCGCAGGACGTCGTCCTTGTGGCCGGTCAGCACCTTGACCGCCGCGGTCATCCCCTGCCGCAGCTTGCGCTCCGGATTGGCGGCGGCGATGACGGCGTCGTAGGTGACCACGTTCTGGATGGTGTTCGGCGCCTGCCGGACCTCGCGGATGACGCCGCTGAACTCGTCGCCGGGGTAGGCGTCGACCGTGAACCTCGCCTCCGCGCCGTCGTGCACCTTGCCGACGTCCGCCTCGTCGATGTGCGCGAGGACCTGCATCTTGGTGAGGTCGTTGGCGATGGTGAACAGGGTCGGCGTCTGGAAGGACGCGGCGACCGTCTGCCCGATGTCGACGGCCCGCGAGACGACGATCCCGTCGATGGGGCTCGTGATGCGGGCGAATTCAAGATTGGTGGCGGCCTGGTCGCGGTCGGCGCGGGCCTGCAACACCTTCGCCCGCGCGCTCGACAGACCCGCGGCCATCTGCTCGCGATTGGCCACCGCGCTGTCCACGTCCTGCTGCGAGACGAGCCTCTGCTCGAGCAGCTCCTTGTTGCGCTTCTCCACGCGGACCGCGTCGTTGAGCTGCGCCTGGGCCTTCTCGACGTCGGCCTGCGCGCTCGCGAGGCCCGCCTGCGCCCGCTCCAGCGCGGCGCGGAACAGGCGCGGATCGAGCTCGGCGAGCGGCTGCCCCTTCTTCACCTGCGAATTGAAGTCCACGTACAGCTTGGAGATGGTGCCCGAGACCTGGCTCCCGATGTTGACGGTGACGATGGCGCTGACGTCGCCGGTGGCCGAGACGACCTCGGTGATCGGGCCGCGGGTCGCCGGCTCGGCGCGGTAGCCCGGCGGCCCTCCCCGGCTGCAGCCTGCCAGGGCAAGCGAAACCAGCGCGATGGCAGTTGCGAGGGGAGAGCGCATGATGCCGATCAGGCTAACGGCCGTATTCGCGCGCCGTCAATCCAAGGCACCCGCGCGAAACGCGCCCGAAACAATGGAATTCAGTCCAGATCGAGCTTCTCGAGCAAGGCGCGCAGGGCATGGCGTTCGGCGAGCGAGAGCGGGCGGAGCACCTCGTCGACGGCCGTCAGCACCTCGGGCCGCGAGCCCTCCAGGCGCGAAAGCCCGTGCGCGGTGATCTCCACCCGCACCTTGCGCCGGTCGGAGGCGTCGCGCGTACGGCGGACGTACCCGCCGCGCTCGAGCTCCTCGAGCAATCGGGACACGCCCGTCGGGTGCTGCGCGGTGCGGTCGGCGACCTCGCGCTGGGTCCCGGGACCTGCGCGCTGCAGCTGGTTCAGGAGCTGCCAGGCGAGCACGGATTCCCCGTGCGCCTCCAGCCGGCCGGCGGCGGCCGACCAGAGCGCGCGCCGGGCGCGGAACAGCAGCCGGCCCACCTCCTCGTTGATCCAGCGCGCTCCGCGCGGGGGCGGCGCGCCCCGGGCCGGCGCGGCGCGGAGACGGACCGCCGGTGCGGTGGGGCGAGGGGCCATGCGACGCCGTGTAGCGGAAATTCGTACCAGACGCAACGGTTGCGAAATCATCCATTCCAGGGTAGGACGGGCGGCCGTGCGCCTCGGAAAGACACTGCTCGCCCTGGCGGCCGGCGCGGCGGCCTGCGGCAGCAAGGAAGACCCCGCCGCGCGCCAGCGGCCCGCTCCGCTGGTCGCCGTCGCCCGACCGCGGGTCCGCGACGTGCCGGTCGCCGTGCGCGCGCCCGTCGATCTGCGGCCCCTGCTCACCGCCGACATCGGGTCCAAGACCCTCGGGTACCTCGACGCGGTGCTGGTCGACCGCGGCGACCGGGTGAAGCGCGGGCAGGTGGTCGCGCTCGTTCGGCCCAGCGATCTGCCCGATCAGCTCGCCGCCGCCCGGGCGGCCGCCGCGCAGTCGCGCGCCTCCGCGCAGCTGGCGCGCGCCAACAAGGAGCGGGCAAATCTATTGGCGCCCTCCGGCCGCATCTCGCAGCAGGAGTTGCAGCAGTCGGAGGCGGCGCTCGCCGCGGCCGAGGCGCAGGAGGCCTCGGCGCGCGCGCAGGTGGCGGCGCTCGCCACCCGGCTGGGCGAGATGCGCATCACCTCGCCCCTCGACGGCGTCATCTCCGGCCGGCGGCTCGATCCCGGCACCCTGGTGGGGCCCAGCTCCGGAAATTCCGGTCCCATCCTGGTCGTCGACCAGATCGACGTGCTGCGCTGCTTCGTCACCGTCAACGAGCGCGACGCGGTGAGCGTGCGCATCGGACAGCAGGCGCAGATCGACCTGGACGCCGCCCCGGGCCGCCCGTATCTCGGGAAGGTGGTCCGCATCGCGCCATCGCTCGATCCCCTCACCCGGACGCTCGAGGCCGAGGTGCAGATCCCCAACTCGTCCGGAGAGCTGCGCCCGGGGATGTACGGACGCGCGTCGATCGTGACCGCCGTGCACGAGCGCGCGGTGACCTTGCCGGTGCAGGCGGTGCAGATCTCGGCGGGCCGCCGCATCGCGTTCGTGCTGCAGGGCGATCGGGTCCACCGCCGCGAGGTGCAGATCGGAGTCGACGGCGAGGACTGGCTCGAGATCGCCCGGGGCCTGTCGGCGGACGACGAGGTGGTCGTCGCCGGCGTCGAGGGGCTCGCCGACAACGCGCAGGTGCGCCCCGCCCGCAACGCCGACCCTTACGGCGGCGCTGCCTTGTCCAGCGACGGCCCGGACGCCGGCTCGCCGGAAGGCCGCCGCCCCGCAATCCCCACCCGGGACTGAAAAGCCATGTGGCTCACGCGCCTGGCGCTGCGGAATCCGGTCCTGATCCTGATGATGTCGCTGATGGCGCTCGCCCTGGGCGCCGTCTCGCTCGACCGGCTCGCCGTCGACCTCTTCCCCGACATCAGCATCCCGCTCATCCGGGTGGCCACCTTCTATACGGGCGCGGGGCCCGTCGACATCGAGAAATCGATCACCGTTCCCCTCGAGCGGGCGGTGAGCGCCTCGCCGGGGGTCGACCGGGTGGAGAGCGTCTCCAAGCAAGGCGTCTCGCTGGTCAGCGTCTGGTTCCAGTTCGGGACCAACCTGGACAACGCGCAGTTCGACGTCTCGCAGCGCATCTCGCAGATCCTCAACACGCTGCCGCCGGGCATCCAGCAGCCGTTCAACATCAAGTTCGACATCACCAACATCCCCGTCGTCCAGGTGGCGGTGGGATCGAGCGAGCTGGACGAGAAGCAGCTCTACGACCTCGCCTACAACGTGGTGGAGCCGCAGCTCGAGCGCATCCCCGGCGTGGCCAGCGCCACGGTGGGCGGCGGCAAGGTGCGCGAAGTCGAGGTGCAGGTGCATCGCGACGCCCTGCGGGCGCGCAGCCTGGGCGTGCTCGACGTGGTGAACGCCGTGCGCAGCTCCAACCTGCTGCTGCCCTCCGGCAACCTGCGGGCCGGCGATCGGGACTACAACGTCTTCGCCAACACCCAGTTCGAGCACACCAAGCCGCTCGCCGACGTGATCCTGCGGCCGGCCATCGAGGTGGGCGGGAGGCAGGTGCCTCCGGTGCGCGTCGGCGACGTGGCGCGGATCGAGGACGGGACGCAGGACCAGAGCGAGATCGTCCGCATCAACGGGCAGCGGGGCGTGTACCTGCGCGTCCTCAAGCAGCCGGGGGCGAACACCATCAAGGTGGTGGACTCCATCCGCGCGGCGCTGCCGAACCTGCGCGGCGTGCCCGCGAACGTCAAGCTGCAGATCTCCTTCGACCAGTCGACCTACATCCGCTCGGCGGTGAAGGCGCTGGAGCACGAGGCGGTGCAGGGCGGCCTGCTGGCCATCCTGGTGATCCTCGTCTTCCTGGTGAGCTTCCGCGCCACCGCGATCGTGGCCGCCGCCATCCCGCTCTCGATCATCGCTACCTTCGTCTTGCTCTACTTCACCGGCAACACGCTCAACGTCTTCACCCTGGGAGGGCTCGCGTTGGGAGTGGGCCGGCTGGTGGACGACTCGATCGTCGAGCTGGAGAACATCCATCGCCACCTCGCCCTCGGTCAGGACCGCAGATCCGCGGTGCTGGCCGCCGCCCAGGAGGTGGCGATGCCCATCCTCGTCTCCACCATCACCACCATCGTGGTGTTCTTCCCGGTGCTGTTCCTCTTCGGCATCGCGCGGAACCTCTTCCTGCCGCTCGCGCTCACCATCGCCTTCGCGCTGATCATGAGCTTCTTCGTCTCGCGCACCGTCACGCCCCTGCTCTGCCTCAAGGTCCTGCGCGCCGAGCACGCGCACGAC
>JBJMQJ010000479.1:0-2983 GCA_045802765.1 Myxococcales bacterium | reverse complement strand
CCTGGCAGATGCTCTGTCAGGAGAGGGGCGCGGTGCTGCGCGTCGCGCCGATGGACGACGAGGGAACGCTGCTCATCGACGAGCTGGAAAGCCTCATCGGCCCGCGCACCAAGCTGCTTGCGCTCGGGCACGTCTCCAACGCGCTCGGCACGATCCATCCGGTCCGCCGCATCGTCGAGATGGCCCACCGTCGCGGGGTGCCGGTGCTGCTCGACGGCGCACAGGCGGTGCCGCATCTCGCCGTCGACGTGCGCGCGCTGGGCTGCGACTTCTATGCCTTCTCCGGCCACAAGCTGTTCGGGCCGACCGGAATCGGCGTCCTCTATGGCCGGTCCGAGCTGCTCGAGGAGATGCCTCCCTGGCAGGGCGGCGGGGACATGATCAGCTCGGTCACCTTCGAGAGGACCACGTACAACAGGCTTCCCTACAAGTTCGAGGCGGGCACGCCGGACATCGCGGGGGCCATCGGGCTCGGCGCAGCCATCGACTACGTGCGGGCGCTGGGTCTCGACGCGATCGCCGCGCACGAGCACGATCTGCTCTCCTACGCCACGAGCGCGCTGCGCGAGGTTCCCGGGCTGCGGCTCATCGGCACCGCGAAGGAGAAGGCGAGCGTGCTCTCCTTCCTCCTCGGCGACGTCCACCCGCACGACATCGGCACCGTGCTCGACCGCGAGGGGATCGCCATCCGCACCGGCCATCACTGCGCGCAGCCGCTGATGCGGCGGCTGGGAGTCGCGGCCACCGCCCGCGCCTCGCTCGCGTTCTACAACCGCCGCCAGGACGTCGATGCGCTGGTCGCCGGTCTGCGCAAGGTCCGGGAGGTCTTCGCGTGAAATCGGAGCTGCGCGATCTCTACCAGGAGGTCGTCATCGACCACAGCAAGAACCCGCGCAACTTCCGCAAGCCCGAAGGGGCCAACCGGAGCGCCGAGGGAATGAATCCGCTCTGCGGGGACGAGATCACCGTCCATCTCGAGCTGGCTGGAGACGTCATCCAGGACATCGGCTTCCAGGGCAACGGATGCGCCATCTCCAAGGCGTCGGCGTCGATGATGACGGCGGCGCTCAAGAACAAGACCAAGGCGGAAGCGGAGTCGCTCTTCGAGCGGGTCCACTCGATGCTCACCGAGGGGCCGAAGAGCAAGGTGGATCCGGAAGAGCTGGGCAAGCTCGCCGCTCTGTCGGGCGTCTGGGAGTTTCCCGTGCGCGTGAAGTGCGCGTCGCTGGCCTGGCACACGCTGCGCGCGGCGCTCGAGGGAAGCGGCGCGGCGGTGTCCACTGAGTAGAGGCTTTTGAGAATGTCGAGCAAGCTCCCCGTCGTGGAAGTGGTCGACCCGCCGCCGAGCGGCGACGGGCAGGTCGTCCTCGCGCGCGAGTGCGAGGCGACGCAGATCCCCAGCGGATCCAAGGTGACGCTCCCCGCGGGGACGCGCGTGACCGTCACGCAGTCGCTCGGCGGGCAGTTCACCGTCACGACCGACCAGGGCGGCCTGTACCGCATCGCGGGCGAGGACGCGGACGCCCTCGGCGAGCGCGCCGCGGCGGCCGCGCCCGTGAGCCTCGGCCCCTTCGAGGAGGAGCGGGTCTGGGAGCAGCTCAGGACGGTCTTCGACCCGGAGATCCCCGTCAATCTCGTCGACCTGGGGCTCATCTACCGCTGCGAGGCCCTGACGCTGCCGGACGGCGGCCACCGCGTCGAGATCGACATGTCCATGACGGCCCCGGGCTGCGGCATGGGGGACGTGCTCAAGGACGACGTGCGGCGCAAGGTCCAAAGCGTCCCCGGCGTCCGCGAAGTCCGGGTCGAGGTGGTGTGGGAACCGCCCTGGGATGCGACCCGCATGTCCGATGCCGCGAAGCTCCAGCTCGGCTGGATGTGAGTCCTCAACCTAGGGAACGTCTCGGAGAGGCGCGCTCCGGTCTTGATCTCTCCGCCCTCCGCGGGTAAGTCCAGCCATGGCCCAGCAGAAGATGCGGCGCTGGGCGAAGGACGCGCTCGGCGGTCGAGCTGCCCCGGTCGGCCTCGCCGGTCTGATGCGTCCCGGGACCTGCCACGCGTCCAGACAGGGCGGCCAGATCGGCCGCCACGCCTGCCCGGCGCGCGGGTCGTACGTAACATCTCCGTATGGCCGAGAGCTCCGTTTCCACGCCGCTAGAACGCTTTCCGCCGGCCCGTCCTCCGCTGGGACCCCGGGCCCCGACGACGCGCGCCCGGCGCACCTTCTGGGCGCTCCTGGTGCTGGCCGTCGCGCTCACGATCTACGTCGTCTGGCCGTTCCGCGCCCCCCTGTTCCTCGCCGCCGTCCTTGCCGCCGCGTTCCAGCCGCTGCTCGCCCGGACCGAGCGGCTGCTCCACGGGCGGCGTCGGCTGGCCGGCGCGCTGCTGACGCTCCTCGTCCTCGGAGCGATCGTCGCTCCCATCGCCAGCATTCTCGCCTTCATCGCCCGCGAGCTGACCGCGGGCCTGACCTGGGTCCGCGATTCGCTGGGCGTCCAGTCGGTGGGAGAGATCTCGCTGTCGAGGGTGCCGCCGCAGGCGCAGCATGCCATCGACCAGATCCTCACCACGCTGCACCTCTCGCGAGAGCAGGTGCAGACGTTCGCCGGCAAGGCGCTCGACTATGCCCAGGTGGTCGGCCCGGCGTTGGTGGGTGCCTCGGTCGGCGCGCTCGCCAGCGCGTTCATCATGCTAGCGGCCTTCTTCTTCCTGCTGGTGGACGGGCGGCACCTCATCCGCCTGCTCGGCAGGATCTCCCCCTTGCAGGCAGCCCAGACGGAGGAGCTGCTGCACGAGTTCGCCAACGTCTCGAGCGCCACCCTCGTCGGCGCCGCGCTGACCGCCCTCGTGCAGGCCGTCCTCGCGACGATCGGATTCGCGCTCGCGCATGTACCACACGCCATTTTTCTCGGGATCGCCACGCTCGTCGCCTCGTTCGTGCCGGTCGTCGGCACCGCGCTGATCTGGATTCCAGTCATCGCCT
>JBJMQJ010000478.1:0-4868 GCA_045802765.1 Myxococcales bacterium | reverse complement strand
TACCGGGATTCCACGGCGGAGCATTTCCCGGATGGGCGGCGCCGCGTGTGCGGCGTCCGCGCCATAGCGGGCGACGAAGTCCTCGCCGGCGAAAGCCATGCGATCCTGGACGGCGACTCCGCCGCCCAGGGCGTGGATGCGATCTATGCTCTTCGGCGAGACGGTCTCGGCATGATCGAAGTTCCAGCGGATGCCGGCGAAGCCGCGGCGTCCCGCCGCCCGCTCCTCGGAGTCAACCTGCTCGAAGACGTCCAGGATGTGCGCCACCGATTCGTCGTACGTCGCGTGGATGCGGATGGGCCATCCCTTGCTGACCAGCTCGCGCGCGACGCCGGTGAGATCGTCGCGCCACTTCGGCCGGTCGGATAGCTCGGGACGCGGAGCGAGGAAGTTCTCGAAGTCGCCCGCGGACCAGGCGAGGAACTCGCCGCCGCCGTCGAGCACGTACCCGTTGGCGCGGAGCCGGTCGCCGTTCGTGCCGGGTTTGTTCTCCGCGGTCCAACGCTGGAAGTCCTCGAGCTCTTTGCCGGGACGCTGCGGGAACAGGTAGTACGAGATGCGGAGCGGCAGCTGACCGCTCTTGGCGAGGGCGGCGGAACCCGCGTAGTCGTCGGGAAAGCGGTGCCCGCCGCCGCCGGCATCGATGACGCTCGTCACGCCGAATCGATTCAGCTCCCGATAGAAGTGGCGCGTGGAGATGACCTGGTCTTCCGTGGAGAGCGGCGGAAGCTTCCCGATCGTCGCGTAGAGGATCGTCGGGTCGGGATCCGCGACGAGCAGTCCGTTCGGCTGCCCGTCCTGTCCGCGCTCGTAACGCCCTCCCGGAGGCGCCTTCGTGTCGGCGGTGACTCCCAGCGCGCGCAATCCCGCGCGATTCAGCATCCCGCGGCTGTAGAGGTGAAGGACGAACAAGGGCGTGTCAGGCGCGGCCGCGTTCAGCTCCTCCAGGGTCGGCATGCGCCGCTCGGAGAACTGCGCCGGCGACCAGCCGCCGATGACGCGCACCCACTGGCCCTGCGGCGTCCGCGCTGCCTGCTCCTTCACCATCCGCAGCGCCGCCGCCAGCGAGTCGACGCCGTCCCAGCGCAGCTCGAGCGCGTAGAAGCGCCCGCCCCGCGTCGGGTGCAGGTGCGAATCGTTCAGGCCCGGGATCAGCGTGCGCCCGCCGGCGTCCACCACCCGCGTTCGCGGGCCGCGCAGACGCGCCACGTCGGCATCGGCGCCGACCGCGACGAAGTTCCCGCCGCGCACCGCGACCGCGGTCGCGCGCGGACGCGCCGGATCGAGCGTGATGACGCGCGCATGCGTCACGATGAGGTCCGCGGGCTGCGCGGGCGCTTGCGCTTGCGCGGCCGACGCGCACAGCGCGAGCGCGGCGACGATCGCGAGCTGCCCTGCAGGCCTGCCCCGCACGGTTTGCGCCGACATGGAAATCCCCCGATCCCGAGCCCCATCTGCTCTCGAACACGCCGTCTATACAGAGACGCGCGGAGCGACACAACGGGCGCCCGCGAAGGAGCGACGGTGTCGCGTCGGGCGGCGGCCGTCCCAGCGTCCTTGCGCGAGCGCAGCCGCTGTGGGCCCATGGCAGGTCCGCATGACCGCCCTGCGCCACGGCCGCGCGTCGGTGAATGGACCTAGCTGCACTACGTCGCAACTCGTTCGCGACGCGGACGAATCACTCGGCGCGGAGCGCGACCGCCGGGTCGACGAGCGCTGCTCGGCGCGCCGGCAGCAGGGTAGCCGCCGATGAAATCGCGCCCAGGACCACCACCGCGGCGAGGAGCGCCGGCGGGTCGGCCGGCCCGACGCCGAACAGGAGCCCCGCGAAGAACCGCGCAGAGAGCAGTGCGCCCGCGGCGCCGGCCAGGAGCCCGGCGCCGACGACCCCGGCGCTCTCGCGCGCAACCAGCGCGAGCGCCTGGGCGGGACGCGCCCCGAGCGCCATGCGGACGCCGATCTCGCGGGTGCGCTGGGTCACGGCGTAGGCGAGCACGCCGTAGAGTCCCAGGCCGGCGAGCATCAACGCGAGCGCGGCGAATCCATGCAGCAGCTTCAAGGCGAAGCGGCGCTGCGCCAGCGAAGCCGAAAGGGTCTCGCTGAGCGGCCTAGCCTGGTAGGCGGGCAGGCGCGGATCGACGGCCGACAGCACCTGCTGCGCGTCGCGCAGCACCTCTCGAGCCGGAGCGTTCGACCGCACGACCAGCGTCAGCGTGTTGGTGGGAAGCTGGTCGAACGGGAAGTACATGATCGGCTGCACCTCTGCGTCGAGCCCGAACTCGCGGACATCGCCGACCACCCCGGCAACGGACCACCAGCGCGGATCGCCCGCCAGGCGGAGCCGCTGTCCCAGAGCGTCGCCTGCGGGCCAATACTTGCGGGCGAAGGACTGGTTGATCACCACGACGGGCGCCTTGTCGGCTGTATCGGTCTCTTGCGGCATTCGCCCGCGCACGAGCGGAATGCCCATCGCCTCGAACCACCCCGGCGTGACCGTGCGGTTCTCCTCGTCGGGCGGCTGCGCGCCGAGCGGCACCGGGCGGCCCTCGATCTCGAAGGGCTGGTCGGTGGGCACGCCGCTCAGCGGCGCGTAGTCCACGCCACCCGCGGCGGTGGCTCCAGGAAGCTCGCGGAGCCGCTGCAGGATGGAGCGGAAGATGGTCCGCTGGCGCCGATCGTCGTCGGGAAATCCTCCGGGGAGCGAGACGTTCAGCGCGACGGCGCCGTAGGGCCGGAACCCCGGATCGATCTTCACGACGTTGCCGAAGCTGCGCAGCAGCAAGGCGGCGCCGGACACCAGCACCAGCGCCAGGGCAACGTCCGCGGCGACCAGCGCGCGCCGCAGCCGCCGCGGGCGCGGAGAAGCCGAAGCGCTACCGCCTCGCAGGGCATCGTGTAGCTTCGCCTGGGTCGTCGTCAGCGCGGGCAGCAGACCGAAGAGGATCCCGCTCAGGAGCGATGCGCCCAGGGCGAACGCGAGCACGGCTCCGTCGACGCGCACTTCCCGCGCACGCGGCAGGTCGGCCGGCCCCGCCGCCAGCAGCAGGTCGACGCCCCAGACGGCCATCAAGACGCCCAGCGCGCCGCCCAGGAGCGCGAGGAAGATGCTCTCCGCCATCATCTGCCGCACCAGGCGCCAGCGGCCGGCGCCGAGCGCCGCGCGCACCGCCAGCTCGCGCTCGCGCGCGGTCGCGCGGGCGAGGAGCAGATTTCCCACGTTGGCGCAGGCCATGAGCAGGACCAGCACCACCGCGCCGAAGAGCATCCACAGCGTGGTCCGCACCCCGCCGATCATCTGATCGAGGAGCGGGACTGCGGCCATCTCGAACCCAGCGTCCGCCGGATAGATCGCCGGGAACGCCGACCGCAGGCGCGCCGACACGACCGCCATCTCGGCGCGCGCGTCGGCCAGCGTGGCCCCGCGCGCGAGCCGTCCGATGACGCGCATGAAATGATTGCTCCGGCTCTGTGGAGTGAGCTGGTCGGCGGGAAAGCGAAGCGGCGTCCATGCCTCGAAGTTCTCGGGAAGCTCCAGATCGTCCGCCAGCACGCCGACGACGAGGAAGGGATGACCGGAGATGTCCACGGTGCGGCCCACCGCAAAGGGATCCGCGCCGAAGCGGCGCTCCCAGAGCGCGCGGCCCAGCACGATCACCTTGCCCCGGCCGGGCTCCTCCTCGTCGCCCGTGAACCAGCGCCCGAACGCGGGCTGCACTCCCAGCACGGGCAGGAGCGAGCTGGTGGCGCGGCCGATGAGGATGTGCTCCGGCGCGCCCGCGTCGGAGAGGTTCCCGCTACCGTAGCCCCAGGCCGCGACGCCGCTCATGGTGGAGAGGTGCTCGTGGTCGTGGCGGTATTCGGCGAGCGAGATCGTTCCGTGGACCTGACGCCATGACGCGTAGAACCGGACCAGGCTCGCCGGGTCGCGGTAGGGCAACGGCTTGAGCAAGAGACCGCGCACGACGCTGAACACGCTGGTCGTCGCGCCGATGGCCACCGCCATGGTGAGGACCACCACTCCGGCGAAGGCCGGACTCCGCAAGAGCAGCCGCAGCGCGCCTCGCAAGTCCTGACGCAGCTCGTCCATGACGGGACCGGCAGCGAGATCCGTGCCATCCGCTGCCGAGGAGACGGACCCCGGCGGCCGTCCGGAATCGGGATCGGACGTTCCACGTCCGGACGCGCTGGCCAGGCGAGCCTCCAGCCGGCTAGAGTCGCGTCCGTCCAGGGAGGGGGGACATGCGAAACCATCGTCTGGGTACGGTGTCCGTCTCGATCGCGTGCTTGCTCGCGGCGTGTGGTGGAGGTGGTGGCGGGCAGGGAAGCGACTTCGGCGCCGGACTTGCCATCAACGTCTCGACGCTCTCGTTCTCGGCGACGGCGAACCAGGCTCCTCCGCCGCCGCAAACGGTGCTCGCGACGATCTCCGCGGCGGATGCCGCCACGATCGGGGTCGGCTACACGAACGGAAACGAGCCGGTCTCCTGGCTGCAGGCGACGATCACGACGCAGCCCAACGTGGCCACCGCCAACGTGAGCTTCACCGTGACCCCGTTGTTCTCGCCCGGGACATACACGGCACACCCTTCGATCGGGATCTTCAGGAGCGACCACTCGCCGATCGCGGTGCGCACGGTGACTGTGACCTTCCAGGTGCTTCCGCAGGCGCCCAGCATCTCCTCGAGCTCGGTGGCGATGACGATGCAGGCGAACAGCAACTTCGCCGCGCACCAGCAGCTTCTGGTCAGCGGGAGCGGCACCTGGACAGCGACGGTCAATTACACTTCAGGCGCGAATTGGCTCATGCTCGGGAATTTGAGCACGTTCCCGCAAACCGGCCCGGGTAACACCTTGCTCGATCTCTCGCC
>JBJMQJ010000477.1:0-5083 GCA_045802765.1 Myxococcales bacterium | reverse complement strand
TGGTGCTCGTCGACGGTCGCCACGACGCACGCCTGGCCGCCGAGCAGGAACTGCACCAGCAGGGGCGGCATCTCCGCGTTCATGCAGCCCGTTGTAGAACGCGCGCCGCGAGTTCCGCGAGAGAAAAGCGCAGGCTACCGGGTGCCGCGCGCCGCGCTGCGCCCGTCGGCGCCGAATCGTTCGGGCGCAAGCGCTGC
Organism: Myxococcales bacterium; assembly: GCA_045802765.1. Classification (GTDB taxonomy): domain Bacteria; phylum Myxococcota; class Myxococcia; order Myxococcales; family 40CM-4-68-19; genus VBKO01. Next base: position 4,886 of record JBJMQJ010000477.1, on the reverse strand, counting down.
CGCAAGCTCGGGGGTCACCGCCGCTGCAGCGAAGGCGACGTATCGGCCTCTCACGGCAACGGGACCCAGCTTGCGCAGCTCTTCCATGGAGGGACAGCGCGGACCCAGCCGGAGCAGCGCGAAGTCGTACACCGCGGGATCGAATACCTGGGGCAGCCGCGCTCCCCGGTAGCGCACCACCATGTGGTGGAAGTGCGCGAAGGAATACGAGAGGTCGCCGCCGCGGGCGGCCTGGACGTATGCGCCGAGGTGCTTGAAGGAGGGCGTGGCCGTCCGCCAGGGTTTCTCCTCGCCGCAGGCCGTCCACATCACGCGCGCGCCGGTGGGAAGATCTTGCGCCAGCTCGCGAATCCCCTTTGCCTGCTCGCTGAAGGCGAGGCCCTGCGCGAGCGCGGTCCCGCTCGCGAAGAGGGCGACCGCCGCGAGGGCCGCGCCGAGGCGCGCTCGCGTCTCGGAGGCGCCGGGCCACCGGAGCGCCCCGGCGAAGACCACGAAGGCGACCGGAGGAATCCGCTCCCACAGGCCCCAGGTATTCATGAAGATCTGCGGGCAGAGGAGAGAAGCGCAGATGGCGGCGATTGCCACGAGGCCAAGCGCGCGCCGGGCACGCTCGTCGCCGGCGGCCGGAGCGGGCCGGCGCGAGAGCCACAAGGCCGCAGCGAGGATGGCGGCGGATGCGAGCGCGATGGTCAGGACGCGCGCGTCCCGCGTGTAGCTGCCGAACGCGCTTCCGAGCAGGATCTGGAGCCGCTCCCGCAGCGGTCCGTAGCTGGTCTCCAGCGGTTCCGCGGAGGGCTCCGCCGAGCTTGCGACCGTCCAGATGACGGACCACAACAGGCCCGGCGCGAGAGCGCCCGCGACCAGCGCGAGCCGGGAAAGGGCGCGCGTCGTCGCGATTGCCGCGACACCTCCGAGCAGCAGCAGCACCAGGAAGGCGAACGCGTTCGTGGCGACCGTGAGCAGCGCCAGCAGGGCGAGAAGTACGCCGTCGCGCGGCCGGCCGGATGCGGCGCAGCGGCGCGCGAGCGCGATGCCGAGCAGGATCAGCGGCAGCGACATCACGTACGAGATGAATCCGTACCAGTAGACGAACGAGAGCGCGGCTGGAAATGCGGCGAGCGCGATCTCCGGAGGCCGGTCGAACGCCCGCAGCAGGACGAGCGCCGCCAAGGGAAATGCGACAAGCGACAAGACCAGGATGGCGCGCAGCCCTCCTTCCGGACCGAGGAAGCGCGCGACGGCGTGCGCCGCGAGGTGCGGCAGGGCGTACGGCGTCGAAAGCGTCACGCGGAATCGGCCGTTCTGGTGGAAAGCAGGGTCGGCGATGTTGTTCCAGATCGCGTGCAGCGCGACGTGCTGCGGGAAGTCGACGAGCGGCAGATACGCCGGGACGATCGGCACCAGCGCGAGCGCCGAAAGGCAGACGAGAAAGACGATTCTGAAGCGCCGGGCTTGCATTGGCCGTGGAGACGTCCGTGATCGTATTTCCTCCGCGCTGCCGGTGCATCCGGGCCTCTTCGTGTTCAGCCACGAACTGCCGCGAGCCGCCCGTCGTTCTGCAGCGGACGTCGCGCGCGACCAGCGATGCCCCGGGCAGGTTCGTGGTTAGTTTTTCGCCGTGAATCCGATGCGAAGCCCGGTCCTCAGCCTCGTCCTGCCCATCTTCAACGAGGAGGCCGTCATCCCGGAGCTGCACGCGCGCCTCCAGGACTTCTTGCCCAAGCTGGGCGTCGAGACGGAAGTGGTGTTCGTCGACGACGGCTCGCGCGATCGATCGCTCGAGCTGCTCCGGGGCATCGCCGCCGGCGAGCCGCGCTATCGGATCCTTTCCTTCGCGCGCAACTTCGGCCACCAGGCGGCGATCACCGCCGGCCTCGACCATGCCGGCGGCGAGGCCGTGGTGGTGATGGACGCCGATCTCCAGGACCCGCCCGAGGTGGTGCTCGAGATGGTCGCGAAGTGGCGCGAAGGATACGACGTCGTCTACGGCAGGCGCCGCTCGCGGCAGGGGGAGACCCGGCTGAAGCTCCTCACCGCGAAGTGGTTCTACCGGATCTTCGCGCGGATGATCCCCATCGAGGTCCCGCTCGACACCGGCGACTTCCGCCTGATGAGCCGCCGGATCGTGGTGGTGCTGCGCGAGCTGCGCGAGACGCATCGCTTCGTGCGCGGGCTCGTCGCCTGGCTCGGCTTCAAGCAGACCGCCGTCCTCTACGACCGGCCAGTCCGCTTCGCGGGCGAGACCAAGTACCCGTTCGCGAAGATGCTCCGCTTCGCCATCGACGGGATCACCTCGTTCAGCATCCTGCCCCTGCGCTTCGCCACCTACCTGGGCATGTTCATCAGCATGGTGAGCGTGGCGGTCGCCATCTGGGCGACGCTGGCGCGGGTCGTGTTCCATGCGACGGTGCCTGGTTGGACGACTCTCATGGTGCTCGTCTCGCTGCTCGCGGCGGTCCAGCTGATCATGACCGGCATCCTGGGCGAATACATCGGCCGCATCTACGAGCAGGTGAAGCTGCGGCCGATCTACGTGTTGTCCGAGCTGGTGAATTTCGCCGAGGAAGCGGCCAACGACTCGCCGGAAGCGGGAAAGTCTCCGGCGTCCGCGTCAGGTCTTGGTTCCCCACGCGCAAACCTGCGCGCCCATCGGTAGCCAGCGGAGGAACGGCTCGAGCCGGCGCGCCGCGCGCAAGATCCTCGGGAAGAAGACGATGAAGTCGAGGGCGATGGCGCTCAGCCCGGCGCCTCGCAAGAGCCGCTTCACCTCCCACGGATGCAGCAGCGAGGCCCCGTCGTCGAAGGGACAGGCGGACACCACGCGGCGGGTGATCGGGTTGAGCCGGTTGTGCTCGAAGACGATCAACCGCCCGCCAGGAGCGAGCATCGCCGTGGCCGTCCGTAGCACCTCTGGCCGGTCGGGCGGCGCCACGTGGTGGAGGACGTTCGCCAGCACGACCGCGCCGTAGTGTGCCCTGGGAATCGCCTCGATCCGATCGAACAAGCGCGCCCCGGGCGCGCGAGTGCGCGCCTCGCGCAAGCTCTCGGCCGAGGTGTCATAGCCGTCGACCTCGCGAAACGACTTGGAAAGGAGCGCCGTCAGCGTGCCGATCCCGCAGCCGAGATCGAGGACGGGCCGCTGGAAATCCCTTCCCAGGATCCGCTCCACGACGCGCTGCTTGTACGCCGCGAAGTAAGAAGGCGATTCGCCGCTGCCGGCCACGTTCTCCGCGTGGATCGCCTCGTACGATCGCGCGTACGTGTCGAAATCGCTCATCCGGACACCTTGGCGTCGCACGCCTGCAGCGCCGCAGGCGGCGGTCCGACCTACGGACAGGCCTCGATGCCCGCCGAGGCGAGGCGCGCGCGGAACACCGCGCAGGCCTGATCGCGCTCCGCGCCCTCGAGTTGGCCGGCCACCAGCGACAGCAGCGTCGTCTTGCCTCCGGCGTCCGGCCGCTCGCCCAGGGCGCGGACGGCGGCGAGCGCCGCCTTCGCGGCGCCCATCAGATCGCCCGACGCATCCGCCCACGCCCACAGCGCGCCGGCGAGCACCGCCGGGACGGGCGCGCCCGCGGGCAACGGCCGCGACAGGTCGAGCTCGCCGGTGGGATCGCCCTGGCCGTCCGAGGCGCCGAGATAGCCGGGGTCGGCGGCGGCCGCGCCGCCGAGGAAGAGGGCCACTCCTTCCGCCTCGTCCGGATGGGTCCCGGCCACGGCCCGGAGCTGCCGTCGAGCCGCTTCGCGGGCCACCCCGCCAGGGTTCAGCGCGGCGGGAATGCGCGCTCCAGCAGGCCCGCCCGTCAACGTGTAGGCGTCCGCTTCCGCCACGTACCGCAGGCCGGCAGGCGCACCGGCGACGTCGAGGACCACCGGGGCTGGCGGCAGCGCCTCGGCGCCGGCGGAGAGGAGGAACGCGCGAGAGCGGTCGAGCGCGGCATAAGCGCCGAGGAGCCCACTACACCGCGCGGTCTGCGCCGCCAAGGCACCGGACGGCGTGCGCCGCAAGGCGCAATCGGGGGCGGCGCCGCCCACCACGCGGCCAGAGTCGAGCGACGCGCCCACCAGCACCCACCCCGCGGGCCCGCGCACCGCCGCCAGGTCGGCGCCGGGCAGGTCCACCTCGAGGGAGGCCAGCTCACCCGAAAGCCGGTCCAATCCGGGCACCTGGGCACGCCCCGGCACGGCGGCGGGACCGCAGGCGGCCAGGGCGACCCCGGCGAGGACGAGCGCGCGTCGCATCACTCCCAAGTTGTACACGATCTCCCGCGGCCCGCGCTGCTTCTCGCGGTAGGATGTAAGAAAATGCGCCTGTCCATCGCCACCAAGGTATTCCTCGGTTTCGCGGCCGTGCTGGTGATGAGCGGCGCCGTCTCCCTGTTCGGCATCGTGCAGATGCACCGCATCGGCCAGGGTCTGAGCCTGGTTTCCAGCGGTTATTTCCCGCTCACCCGGATCGCAGGCAGCCTGGAAGCGTTCCAGAAGGAGCGTGAGCGCTCGACCGACCGCCTGCTGGCCGAAGCTGACCCCGCCCAGCGCGCGAGCCTGATTGCCCTCGATCGCACGTACTTCGCCCGCATCGCCGACGAGCGGCTCGCCCGCGCCCGCGAGCAGATCCAGACCGCTCGCGAGGGCGCCAGCGCGCGCGACCGGGCGGCGCTCGAGCGCATCGACGCCCGGCTGCAGCTCCTCTCCGCCCGCATCGTCGAGGAGGACCAGGTCGGCTCGGCGCTGGCGCAGGTCCTCGCGCGGCAAGGCCGCGTGGCGGCGCAGGACCTTCCCGCGGCGCAGGACCTGATTGCGCGCCTCAAGACCAGCGAGCGCCGCGTCGACCACGAGATCCGCACGCTGCTCAACGTCATCCAGGAGCAGATGAACGGCGGCCT
>JBJMQJ010000476.1:0-3963 GCA_045802765.1 Myxococcales bacterium | reverse complement strand
GGCGGTCACCTCCACCTTGGCGCGATCCAGCCGCGACGGCTTCACGTCGCGGGCCAGCATGCTGGTCGACGCGTCCAGCGCCACCACCAGGTCGATCCCGGTGCGCTTCACGATCTCGGTGTGCTCGCCGCACTGCGGTCCGGCCGCGGCGACCGCGAGCAGCGTATGCCCGATGCCGAGGACGCCGCCCCGCAGGACGCCCTGCGACGCGCCGCCGCCTGGCAGCACCTGCTCGCGCCGGGGCTGGGGGACCGCGGAACGGGCGCGCCTCCACCTCCGCCAAACGAGCCAGGCGGCCGCGGCGCCGGCGGCGAGGCCCAGGGGCGAGAGCCACAGCCAGACGGGATCGACGAGCCGGACGCGGAAACCGAAGAGCGTCGTCTGTAGCGCGGCGGCGACCAGGACCGTCATGGCGTCCCCGACAGGCGCGTCATGCGCAACGCGAGCCCGAACATGCCGAGCAGCGCGGCCGGGAGGAACATGCGCCCGTACCATTCGTCGTATTGGGCCGATCCGCCCGCCTCGTAGATCTTCGATTTCTCCAGGCTGTCCAGGACCTGGGAGAGTCCGCGCTCGAGCGACTCGCGGTCGGTGGCCTGGTACGCGGCGCCGCCGGTGGACCTGGCGATCTGCTGCAGGAGGTCGGGATTCACGTCGATCTCCACTTGCTCGTAGAGCGTCCGCCCGAAGAGGTCGGTGCCCGTGGGGTAGGGCACCCGGCCGCCCCTTCCGATCAGGATGGTGAACACCTTGATGCCCAGGTCCTTCGCGATCTGCGCGGCTTGCAAAGGCGAGAGATTGCCCGCGTTGTTGTCGCCGTCGGTGAGCAGGATGATCACCTTGCTCTTCGCGTCGGATTCGCGCAGCCGGTTCACCGCCGTCGCCAGCGCGTTCCCGATCGCCGTGCCGTCGACGATCACGCCGGTCTTCACCTGGTCGAGCAGCTCCTCCAGGACCCGATAGTCCAGCGTCAGCGGGCACTGCGTGTAGGCCTCGCCGGCGAACACCACCAGGCCGATGCGGTCGTTCTGGCGCGTGGAGATGAAGCTCTTCAGCACCTCCTTCGCCACCGAGATCCGGTCCTTCGGCCGGAAGTCCGCCGCGAGCATGGAGGTGGAGAGGTCGAGCGCGACCACGATGTCGATCCCCTGCACCGACAGGTCGATGCGGCGGCTGGTGCGCAGGCGCGGACCCGAGAGCCCCACGGCGGTGAGCGCGAGCGCGGCGATCACCAGGCCGCCGGGGACCCACCACAACCGCGCCCATCTCGACGGCGGCAAGGCGATCGGCGCGGCGGGAACGACCAGCCGCGGCATCCGCCGACGCCGGCGCCCGAGCAAGAAGATGGCGAGAGGCACCAGCAGCAGCGCGAGCAGCGCCCAGGGATGGGCGAAGGCGACTCGCTCGAAGACGGCGGCGATCACCGCGCGCCTCCCGCGGCTGCCTGCGGCTCGGGCATCTCGACCACCGCCCGCGTGCGGTCGACCAGCGAAGCGGCGCGGTCGATGGCGCGCTCGCACTCTTCGGCGCCGGGCTCCGCCTTGGCGAACTTCACCAGGTCCTGCCAGGACAGCTCGTCCGACAGCTCCGGAAGGTCGAGGCCCAGGAGCCGGCGCCGATGCAGCTCGGCGAGCAACTCCTCCGTCGTGAAGTCGAGCGCGTCGAAGCGGAGCCTCCGTCCGAGATACGCGCGGACGATCTCCGACAGCTCGAAGACGGCGGCCCGGCCCAGGCCCCGGTCCCACGGGCGTCGCTGCTTGAGCGCAACGAGCCGCGCCATCGCTTCTTCTTCCGGCGTCGGCGGCGGTGGGATTGGCAGCGGCCTGCGCGCCCGGCGGCGCCGCAGCTCGCGCAAGGCGAGGAGCGCGGCGGCGAGCAGCAACAGACCGCCCAGCAGCCACGCCCAGAGGAAGCTGCGCACGAGCACCGGAACCGGCGGCTTGGGGCCGTGGTGCGCCCGCTCGGCGCTGGGCGCGCGCTCTTCGGCGACGAGGCTGCGCAGCCGGATGGGCGTCTCGGGGACGGTGAGCTGGCGCACGCCCTCTGGACCGTCGACTCGCAGCGCGAGCGCAGGGAGGCGTGGGTCGAGCGACTTGAGGGCGGCGAGCGGCAGCGTGAAGGTCGTCTCGGCGCGCTCGCCATGGCTCTGGCGCGCGACCGCCGGCGCGCCGCGCAGCGCCAGCGGGTCGACCACCAGCGGCTCGGGCAGCGCGTAGACGTCCAGGGCGGGATGCTCCAGCCGGATGGTGACCACGAACGGCTCGCCGAGGGTCACCTCGCCCTTGTCCGCTTGCGCGGAGACGGCGAACGGGTGCGCGGGCGGCGTGCGCTGCGCATCCGGTGTCGGGGCGGCGGCCGCGGCGATCAGCAGCATCGCGATCACCGCCGCCTCCCGCGCGCGCGGAACAGCGCCGCCAGCGGAGCGACGTAGTCGTCGCCTGGCCTTACCCGCACCGCGTCCAACGAGAGCCTGCGGAAGGTCCGCTCACGGCGATCGCGCGCCTCGCGCGCCGCTTCGGCGTACGCTTGGCGCGTGCGCGCGTCGGAGAAATCGACCCATACGGTCGCGCCCGTCTCCGAATCGGCCACCGGCCACAGGCCCCAGAGCGCCTCCGCCGGCAATTCGTCCTCGACCGGATCGCTCACCACCACCGGGATCACGTCGTGCCGGCGGGCGCAGACCGCCAGGGCCGACTCGTAGTCGGCGGCGAGGAAATCGCTCACCACGAACACGACGGCGCGCCGCCGCAAGAGGCGCGTCACGTCGCGCAGCGCCAGCGCGATGTCGGTCCCGCGGCCGCTCGGCTGGAACGCGAGCGCCTCGGAGATGAGCCGCAGGCCGTGCTTGCGCCCGCGGCGCGGGGGCACGAATCGTTCGACCCGATCGGTGAAGAGCAGGAGCCCGGCCCGGTCCCCGTTCTCCAGGGCGCTGAAGACGAGGAGGGCGGCGATCTCGGCTGCCACTTCCGCCTTCGCCTGCGCCGACAGGCCCGCCGTCTGCGAGGCGCTGCGGTCCACCGCGATGAGCGCGGTCAGCTCGCGCTCCTCGACGAAGACCTTCACGAACGGCTCGCCCATGCGGGCGGTCACGTTCCAGTCGATGGCGCGGATCTCGTCGCCCGGCTGGTAGGGCCGCACTTCGCTGAACGCCATCCCCCGTCCCTTGAACACCGAGTGGTACCCGCCCGCCAGGGTGTCGAGGACGGCCCGGCGGGTGGTGATCTCGATGCGCCGGATCTTCCGGATCAGCTCTGCAGGCGCTGGCATGGTCGGCTTGTGGCTTGCGGCTCACGGCTTGCGGTCAAGTCAGCGCCGCCAGCCAAGTCACGGAACTTCAATTTTTTCCAGGATGCGCTGGACGATCTTCTCCGAGGTGAGGTTCTCGGCCTCGGCCTCGTAGGTGAGCGAGACGCGGTGGCGGAGGACGTCGTAGGCGACGGCCTTGACGTCCTCGGGGGTGACGAAACCGCGGTGGCGGAGGAAGGCGTGCGCCCGCGCGGCGAGGTTCAGGTAGATGGTCGCGCGGGGAGAGGCGCCGTATTCGATGTACCCGGTCAGCTCCTTGAGGCCGCTCTGCGCCGGGTCGCGCGTCGCGAGCACCACGTTGACGATGTACTCCTTCACCTTGGGGTCGATGTACACGTCCGCCACGGTCTGCTGCGCGCGCTCCAATTCCTCCGGTCCGACCACGGGCTCGAGCTGCAGCGGGGGCTTGCCGGCGACGCGGTCCATGATCTGCAGCTCCTCCGCCCGGGTCGGATAGCCGACCTTCACCTTGAGCATGAACCGGTCGACCTGCGCCTCGGGCAAGGGATACGTGCCTTCCTGCTCGATGGGGTTCTCCGTCGCCATCACCAGGAACGGGCGCGGCAGCGGGAACGTCTGATCGCCGATGGTGACCTGCTTCTCCTGCATCGATTCGAGAAGCGCGCTCTGTACCTTCGCCGGCGCCCGGTTGATCTC
>JBJMQJ010000475.1:0-8950 GCA_045802765.1 Myxococcales bacterium | reverse complement strand
GGAGCTACTGGCCTGAACAATGCTTCGCGCATTCGCGGCCCGAGAGCCCGCCGGCAAAGCCGTCGGCCTCCCTCACTTCGTCTCCTTGTGGTCCGTGTGCTTGCGGCAACGCGGGCAGAACTTCGGCTTGACCAGCTTGTCGGTCATGGTCCGCTTGTTCTTCGTCGTCGTGTAGTTCCGCTCCTTGCACACGTTGCACTCGAGCGCGACGATCGTCCGATTCATCGCATCACCTTTCTGAGAACGAGTTTGGAGCCCACCACCAGGATTGAACTGGTGACCTCGTCCTTACCAAGGACGTGCTCTACCAACTGAGCTAGGTGGGCCCGCATTCTCCTGTGGTCTGTCCTTCGTTGGATGCTACGCCTCTCGGCTCCGCCCGTCGCCGGCGGAGCCGGCTCCTGCATTGGAGCGGGAAACGGGATTCGAACCCGTGACATTCAGCTTGGAAGGCTGACGCTCTACCAGCTGAGCTATTCCCGCGATCGAAAGTGGCGAAGTGGTGGAGGGGGAAGGATTCGAACCTTCGAAGGCGTAAGCCGGCAGATTTACAGTCTGCTCCCTTTGGCCGCTCGGGAACCCCTCCGGTCTTTCAGCCCGTCCTCCGCATCCGTTTCGTGCGTCCTCCTCGTCGGGGGCGGCGGGCTTCAGCCTCTGGAGCTGGCGGCGGGAGTCGAACCCGCGACCTTCTGCTTACAAGGCAGGTGCTCTGCCGGCTGAGCTACGCCAGCCTCAAGTCCCCGGAATCATTCATGTTCACTGCGCGCGCGACTTCCCCGGACCCTGCGGGGACGAGGGGGTCTACAAGACCTTGCGCGCCTTGTCAAGGAGCCTGCCGCCCGGCGCGACGCTGCCGGGCAACCTCGTACAGCGCGATGGCGCCGGCCGCGGCGACGTTGAGGGATCCGACCTGTCCCCCCATCGGGATCCGGGCGGCGTGGTCGCAAGTCTTACGGACCAGCGGACGGACGCCCTTCCCTTCGCTTCCCAGGACCAACGCCGTGCCGGCGCGGAGATCGACCTCGGACACGTCGCGGTCGGCGTCGGCGGCGAGCGCGACGGACCAGACCTGGGCCTGCTTCAGGTCGTCGAGGGCGCGGGCCAGATTCGTCACCCGCGCCACCGGGCAGTGCTCCAGGGCGCCCGCCGCGGCCTTGGCTGCCACCGGCGTGATTCCGGCGGCGCGGTCCTTCGGCAGCACCACCCCGTGGGCGCCGAGCGCGTGCGCGCTGCGGACCAGCGCTCCCAGGTTCTGGGGGTCGGTGACACCGTCGAGAAGCAGCAGGAAGGGAGGCTCGCCGCGGCCCCGCGCTGCATCGAGCAGGTCGGGCAGCTCGGCATACCGGAACTCGGCCACCTCGGCGCCGACGCCCTGGTGCACGCCGCCCCGGGATCGCCGCGCCAGATCGCCGTGCGGCGCATCCTCGATCCGCACGCCGGCGGCGGCCGCGGCCTCGGCGACGCGCTCGCCTCCGTGCGACCTTCTGCCGTCGCGGCCGCGCTCGAGGAGCACCCGGACCACGTCCTGGGGATGGGCCTTGAGCGCTTCCAGGACCGGGTTCAGCCCGTAGACGAACCGGCTCACTCCACCACGACGGCGAGCGCCACCTCGCGCTTCTGCCGCTCGCACAGCTTCTCGGTGCAGATGAAGAAGGTGACCTGCGCCTTGAGCTCGTCCTTTCCGGCCTGCTTGCCGACGAACGGCACCTCGAACTCGACGCCCTTCGCCTCGGTCGCCTTTGCGTCCGGCCGCCCCAGCTTCTGCTTGGGAAGGTCCAGCGCCGGCCCCCCGGAGACCGTCACCGAAACCGGAGCGTCCGGCGAGACATGGGCGTCTCTGCGGGGCACGACGGTGACCCTCGCTTGGCCGGTCTCCCCCTTCTTCACCTTGAGGGGAGGCTGGCTGGTCTCGATCCTGTAGGCCTTCGCCGCATCCGCATGGGCGTCCGCCTCGGCGAATGCCGGTACCGCAACCAGGCACGCCGCGACGAAGCTCGTCATCCACGTCCGCATGCCCCTTAGACGCCAGAAACCCCTGAATGATGCAAGTCCCGGACTACGAGCATTGCACCACGAGCACACGGAGATCTCGTTCGGCTTCGTTCGAGGCACCGTGCACGAGTCGAGACGGAACCCTAACTCCGTGTGCTCCGTGTGCTCCGTGGTGCAATCGGTTTGGCGATCACGGGGCGGGGTTGGGAACGGGCCAGCTCCTCGGCGCGGCCGATGATGGGCAGGGCCAGGTCCTTGCCGGTGGCGCGCTCCAGGCCCTTCAGACCGGGGCTCGAGTTCACGTCGAACACCATCGGACCGGCGTGGGTCTCGATGAGGTCGACGGCGGCCACTTCCAGGCCGACCACGCGCGCGGCCTCGACCGCGATCCGATCCACCGCGGCCGGCACCTTGACCGCCTTGAGCTGGGCCCCGCGCGCGAGCGTGTGCAGCAGCCGTCCCGGCCGGGGGCGCCGCTCCACCCACGCGACCGTGCGCCCGCCGACGACCAGCGCGCGCAGGTCGCGCTCTCGCTTGCGGCGGACGTACCGCTGCACGAGGAGGTTGTGCCCCATCGAGAGCACGGCTTCCATGGCGGCCTCCATCGACTGGAGGCTCTCGCAAACCATCACTCCGGGGCGCTCGGCCGGTGTCATCAGCTTGATCAGCACCGGCACCCCTCCGACCAGCTCGACCATCGCGCGCAGGTCCGAAGCGGTGGCCGCCATGACGGTGGCCGGCACGCGGACGCCGCTCGCCGCGAGCAGCTGCAGCGAGCGCATCTTGTTGCGGCTGGAGGCGATCGCCGCGGCGTCGTTGAGCGTCGGCACCCCCATCATGCCGAAGTGGTTCACCACGGCGAGCCCGTACGCCTGGATCGACGGCGCGATGCGGGGCACCACCACGTCGGTCGGGGGCAGCTTGCGCTGCCGGTAGAACGCCGCCGGCCGGTCGTCGAGGTGCATCTCCACGCCCAGAGGATCGAGCACGCGCACGCGCGCGCCGCGGAACCGCGCCGCCTGGGCAAGCCGCCGCGTGGTGTAGATGGAGAGCCCGCGGCTGAGCAGGGTGACGTGCACGGGAGAGGCGGAGGGTGGCCCGGCAGGGAATACGGGTCAAGCACCGTCCCCTCGCCCTCGCCCTCCACCTCGACCTCACCCTCCACCTCGAGCTCGACGTCGCCCTTGCCCTCGACCTCGCCCCCCGATCTCGCCCCGACCCGGGTTATGCTCCCCGCCGTGCTGACCGTGGTGTCCTGGTCGACTGCGCGCAAATCCCGCCAGCCCATCGTGCAGCTGGTCGCGGACCACCTGCGCCCGGAGCCAACGCTCTTCGCGCTCCTCGCCGACCGCTACACCAGCGAGTCCAGCCTGCGACCCTTTGCGCCGCTCGCGGAGAAGCTGCGCGATCGCATGCACGTGCTGCTCCTCGCGGAATGGCCGCAACCGGACCGGGAGCGCGACGGCGAGACGTTGTTGCGCTCGCTGGGGGTGTCGCCGGAAGCGTGGCCGATGCTCCTTCGCGACGAGGACGACGCCCGATTCGCGGTCGTGCTCCACCGCGGCCGTCCGGTGGCGCTCATCAATCTCTTCTTCCGCGAGCTGCCGCACGGCTCGGGCACCCCGGAGGACGAAGAGCTGCGCGCATGGGAGGACGAAGCGTCGCGCAAGCTCGAGTCGCTGCTCTCGCGGCTGTCGCCGTTGCCACCAGAGGCAACCCCACCACAGCCATCCCCATCCGAGCCGCGCGAACCCCCTCCCTCGCCGAGGCGCGACCGCTTCGAGCTGATCGAGCTCGACTGATGCGCGCCGGACTGCTCGCGCTCGTTCTCGGCTGGCGGCTGGCGGCTGGCGGCTGGCGGTTAGATCCGGCGGCGGTTCGAACCGCCGCGACGACTGGCGCGGATGCAGTCTCGACAGAAAAACGCTCCGGCGCGCAGCCGCCAGCCGCCAGCCAGCCGTCAGCCGTCCCGATCCGTCCCGGGTCCGACGCGGGCAGCCTCGCCCGCGAAGCGGGCCATGGCCGTCCTGCCGTGCTCCACTTCTGGGCCACCTGGTGCGACGCCTGCCGCGACGAGTTCCCGCGCATCCGAAAGGTGCTCAACCGGCTCCCCGCGCAGAACGTCGGCGTGTTGCTGGTCAGCATCGACCGCCCCGACAAGCTCGACGAGGTGAAGCGGGACCTGCGCCGGTTCCGCGTCTCGCGGCTGCCGGCGGTGGTGCTCGACGCGCCCGACCCGGAGCCGGTCGCCAAGGCGGTGGGCGACCCCGCCTGGGACGGCACGCTTCCCTCGACGTTCGTGTTCGACTCGGGGGGAAAGCTCACCAAGAGCTTCCTCGGACGCACCGGGGCGGCCGCGCTGGAGACCGCCGTGCGCGCAGTCCGTTAGTGGACATCGCGCTGGTCGGCCTCGCCCGACGGGCGACAGAGGGGGCTCCTGCCTCTTGAGTCGTCCCCCCTGCAGGGTACAGGCTGCGGCCCATGCAGCGGGAGATGACGGACGGGCGGGTCCTCCTCCGCATCACGGGAAGGTTCGATCCCGCCAGCGCGCTCCTCCTCGAGCGCGAGCTGGTCAAGGAAGACGAGACCGAGGAAGTGGTGCTGGACTTCGCTTCGGTCGACGAGCTGGGCGACGCGAGCGTGGCGGTGCTGAGCCACGTCCTGCGCAGCGCGCACTCGCGCTCGCTACGCGTGCGCGGATTGCGCCGCCATCACGAGCGCCTGCTCCGGTACTTCGGCATCGAGCTGGACGAGCACGGCGGCGTCCGGGGCGAGGCCGAGGCCCGACACTGAGTGTCGGTCGCCGCCATGGTCGGCGGCGCATGCTTTTTCGCTCCGATCGGGCGACCGCTCACCGCCGCCAGGACGCGGCTTGCGCCGCCGTCGGGTTGACGTAGATCTCGCCGGAGTCCGAGTCGAGCGCGATTCGCGTCCCATTTCCCACGGCGTCGAAGAGCTGCCGCACTGCGAACGCCGACGGTACGCCGAGCGCGGTCAGCACCGGCGCCCCGGTCGAGTCCTCCGCCGCGCCCGCGCACAAGGCGCCCACCGCGCCGCTCGCCCAGGCGCGCAGCGCCGTCAGCCCCGAGACGTGCACCGCGACGATCAGCTCGCCGCGGCGCACCCGGACCGGCTCCAGCCCGGCATGGCGGTGCGCCACCGCTCCCAGGAATGCCTCGACGTCGACCGCCCGCCGCGCCGCGGGACCATGGCTCGCCAGCGTGCGCGCGAACTCGGCGGCGATCCGCTCCAGCGCGAGCGACGGCGGCAGGCCGGACGAGAGGTGCTCGGCGGCGCGCTCCTGCAGGCGCCTGTCCTCCGCCACGGTGGCCGCCTCCTCCAGCTCGCGGAGGCGGTCTCGCAGCGCCGACCGCGCGCGCTCGGCCAGCGCGCGGATCTCCTCGCGCTCGGCGGTGAACGCATTCATCAGATCGCTGTACGGGTCCTCGGCGGCGAGGTCGCCCGTGCGCTGGCGCCGGGGAAGCGCGCGGGAGAGCACCCGCGCGGCGCCCAGCACGCGGCCGCGGCCGTTGCCGCCGCCGTGCAGGAGGAGATTTGCGCCCTGCGGATGCTGCGCCTCCAGCACCGCCGTCACCGCGCGGCTCGCCGCGGTCGCGAGCAGCACGTCCGCCTCGGAAAAGGGCCCCTTCTCCCGCTGCAGCACCAGCACTCCGCGCGGCCGCGGGCCCTCGAGCAGCGGCATGGCGAGGAACGCGGGATAGCGCTCCTCCGCGAGCTGCGGGAAGTACTCGAACTGCTCGACCACGCCCGCGTCGTCGACGGTCATCGGACGCATGGTCTCGAGCGCCGTGCCGGTGATCCCCTGGCCCACCTTGAGCCGCACCTCGCCAAGCACCGCGTCGGGAAAGCCGTGGTTTCCGCGCAGCACCAGGTCGTCGCGGTCCTCCAGCACGTAGACCGAGGCGACCGGCGAGGCGCACACGACGGAGAGCTGCTCGCACAGATAGCTGAGCGTCGCCGACAGCGTCCCTGCGCTCGGCCCGGCGGCGAGCCGCAACGCCGCGTCGAGCCGGCGCGACGGCGCGATGAGCTGGAGCGGGACCCGAGGGGCAGTCACAGGGGCAGACTAACAGGGCCGGGTCCGGCCAGCCGCACTTCAGTGGACCTGCGGCTGCAGCTCCACCTTGATCCAGCCCGGCTGGCGACGATCGAACTCCTTGTACGCCTCGATGGCGTCCGACATGGGTGCGCGCTGGCTGAGCAGCCGGCTCGGATCCACGGCGCCGGAGCGGACCAGCTCGAGGAGCAGCGGCAAGTACGCCCGGTGGTTGCAGTTCCCCGCCTTCACGGTGAGGTTCTTGTTCATCGCCATGCCCAGCGGGAACACCTTGGAGCCCGGCGGGTACACCCCGATCACCGAGAGCGTGCCGGCTTTCGCCAGCGCCATCACCGCCCAGCTCACCGCGAGCGACGGTGCGTCGCCCGGGTGCCAGTTGTCGCCGTCCGGATTCTGCTTGGGCGCGATCTTCTCCACCTCCTCGGCCAGCGCCTTCTTCTCCTCCTTGGCGAGCGCCTTGCGCGCCGGCCCGCGCTGCGGAGCGACCGCGTCGACCCCGACGGCGTCGATGGCCCGGTCCACGCCGATGCCGCCGGTGAGCTGCTTGAGAGCGACGACCGGCTCCTCCTCGTCGAAGTTGATGACCTCCGCTCCCTGCGCCCGGGCGGCGTCGAGACGAGACTCGATGCAGTCGATGGCGAAGATGCGTCCGGCCCGCATCAGCTTGGCCGAGGCGATGCAGAGCTGGCCCACCGGACCGCAGCCGAAGATCGCCACCGTGTTCCCAGGTTTGATCTCCGCCAGCTCGGCGCCGAAATAAGCCGTGGGGAAGATGTCGGAGAGCACGATGGCCTGCTCGTCGCTCACCTCGTCGGGGATCTCGAGCATGTTGACCGCGCCGAAGGGAATGCGCGCGTACTCCGCCTGCAGGCCGTCGAAGGGGCCACTCATCGCGGGTCCGCCGAAGAACGCCGTTCCGGCGTCCCGGCCGTTGGGGTTCGCGTTGTCGCACTGCGCGTAGTACCCCGCACGGCAGTACGAGCAGTACCCGCAGCCGATGGTGGACGGGATCACCACCCGATCGCCGACCTTGAAATTGCGCACGTCCTTGCCCAGCTCCTCGATCACCCCCACGCCCTCGTGCCCGAGGATGGTCCCGGGAGTGACCCCGGGGAGCGTTCCGCGGATGAGGTGCAGATCGGTGCCGCAAATGGCGCTCGCGGTCAGGTGCACGATGGCGTCGGTCTGTTCGCGGATCTTCGGCTCCTTGACCGTGTCGAGCCGGACGTCTCCGATTCCGTGGAATACGATCGCCTTCATTGTGCCTCCTTGGTTGCGCTGACGGTGGAGACGGGACGCAGCGGCCACAATGGGCGCGTAGCGCAGGCTGCCGCGCGTGCGGTAGGACTGCGGGAAGATGGGCGAGGGCCCCCTCGATCGGGATGCGGCACAGCTCCGGCGGTTCGGCTACGCGCAGCAGCTGCTCCGCGACATGGGCGGGTTCGCGAGTTTCGCCATCAGCTTCTCCATCATCTCGGTCCTGACGGGGGCGGTGACGCTCTACGGCCACGGCCTGCGCTACGGCGGGCCGCTGGAGATGACGTTGGGATGGCCGCTGGTATCGCTCCTGACGCTGCCGGTGGCGGCTTCGCTCGCGCAGCTCGCCTCCAGCTATCCGACCGCGGGCGCGCTCTACCATTGGGCCGCTCTGCTCGGTGGACGCGGCGCCGGCTTCTTCACCGCCTGGTTGAACTGCATCGGCCAGTTCGCCATCACCGCCGGCATCGACTACGGTCTCGCGCAGTTCGTCGCCGCGCTGCTCGGCCTCGGGCCGCAACGCACGCTGCCCGTCTACGCCGCGGTCCTGCTCAGCCACGCGATCATGAACCACCTCGGGGTGCGGCTCGTCGCCCGGCTGAACGACCTCTCCGCCTGGGTCCACATCGTGGGGGTCGCCGTGCTCGTCATCGCCCTCGCCGCGTTCGCGCCGCGGCAACCGGCAGAGTTCCTCCTCACCCGCTTCACCGACGCTCCACGGCCGTACTGGTTCGGGTTCCTCCTCGGCCTGCTGCAGGCGGGCTGGACCTTCACCGGATTCGACGCCAGCGCCCACGTCTCCGAGGAGACGCGCGATCCCACGCGCAATGCGCCCTGGGGGATCTTCCTCTCCGTCGCCGTGAGCGCGCTCGCCGGATGGGCGCTGCTCCTCGCGGTGACGCTCGCCATCGGAGATCTCCAATCGGCGGCGGCGGCGGACAACCCGTTCATCCACGTGCTGCGCACGGCGCTCGGCACCAGGGCGGGCGGGACGCTCGTGTGGGTGGCGATGGTAGCGATGTGGTTCTGCGGCCTCTCCTCCGTGACCTCGAATTCGCGGATGCTGTTCGCCTTCGCGCGCGATGGCGGCCTGCCCTTCTCGCGGCAGGTGGCCGCCGTCTCGCCAAGGTACCGCTCACCGCACGTGGCGGTCTGGATCTCGGCGGCCGCCGCCTTCGCGGTGGCGCTCTGGTCGGACGCTTACTCGGCGATGACCGCGCTCAGCACCATCGCGCTCTATGCCAGCTACGGGCTACCCATCTGGGTGGGGCTTCGCGCCCGCCGCAGCGGCCGCTGGACGCGCGTCGGCCCCTGGCACCTCGGCCGCTGGTCTACCGCGGTGAACGTCGCCGCGCTGCTCTGGATCGTCGCCCTGACGATCCTCTTCGTCCTGCCCCCCAACCAGGTGGCCGGCTACACCTTCGCCGGCGCGCTGGCGCTCATCTGCGCCTGGTGGTTCCTCTGGATGCGCTCGCGGTTCAAAGGACCGCCGGTAGGCGACGCTTGACCGCTCCCTGGCGACGCCACGCGTCGTTGTGCGGGGGGAATTTCCGGGCTACACAAGCGGTCAGTCCCGCAGCAGCGGAGGAACCTTGATGCAAGGGCAGACTTCTGTCCGTACGC
>JBJMQJ010000474.1:0-4516 GCA_045802765.1 Myxococcales bacterium | reverse complement strand
TTTCCAGACCTACGTGGACCCGGGTCCGCTGGCGCAACCCCTCTGCGGGACCAGCCGTCCGGGCCACTTCCGCGGCGTGTGCACGGTGGTCGCCAAGCTGTTCGCGCTCTCGCGGGCGGAATGCGCGTTCTTCGGAGAGAAGGACTACCAGCAGCTGGTAGTCATCCGGCGCATGGCGCACGACCTGAACCTGGGGACGGAGGTAGTCGGGCGGCCTATCGTGCGCGAGAAGGACGGGCTCGCGCTCTCGTCGCGCAACGCCTACCTGACGCCGGATGAGCGGCCGCGCGCGCTCGGTCTGTGGCGCGCGCTGACGCAGGCGCGGGCGCGGTTTGCCGCCGGAGAGCGGGACGTGGCCGCCCTCGAAAGTGCCGCGGCCGAGGTGCTCGACCAGCACGGACTGCGGAAGGACTACGCGGAGCTGCGCGATGCGGTCGAGCTGCAGCGGCCGGCTCGCGCGGACGGTTCCGCGCGGCTGTTCATCGCCGCCTTCGCCGGCAAGACGCGGCTCATCGACAACGGGGCGCTGGGCGAGGCCGGATGAGCGAAGGCGAGAAGTCGCACGTCAAGGTGATCGCGAAGAACCGCCGCGCCTTCTTCGACTATCACGTCGAGTCGCGCGTCGAAGCGGGGATCTCGCTGACCGGCACCGAGGTGAAGAGCCTGCGCGAAGGATCGGCGCAGCTCTCCGACGCCTACGCGGTCGGGCAGCACGGCGAGCTGTTCCTGCTCAACGCGCAGATCCCGCCGTACAAGGCGGCGGGGCCGCTGCTCAATCACGAGCCGAAGCGCACGCGCAAGCTGCTCCTGCACCGCCGCGAGATCGACCGGCTGCTCGACCAGCAGCAGAAGGGCGGGTACGCGCTCATCCCGCTGTCGCTCTACTTCAAGGACGGCCGGGTGAAGGTCGAGATCGGCGTGGCGAAGGGCAAGCGGGCGGCGGACAAGCGGGACGCCATCGCGGAGAAGGACGCGAAGCGCGAGATGGATCGCGCGCGCAGGCGCTGATCATGGAACGAATCGCGCTGGTCACGGGAGCGACGTCGGGGATCGGCAAGGTCACCGCCCGCGCAATTGCGCAAGAGGGCTACCGCGTCGTGCTGCTGGCGCGCGACCCTCGCAAAGCGGAGGAGACGGCGGCCGGGATCCGCCAGGCAGCAGGTCACGACAGGGTGGAGACGCTGCTTTGCGACCTGGGCTCGCAGGCGCAGATCCGGCGGGCGGCCGAGGAGCTCAAGCGGCGCCACGATCGGCTGCACGTGCTGGTGAACAACGCCGGCGCCATCTTCATGAAGCATGGCCTCTCCGCGGACGGCATCGAGCAGACGTTCGCGATCGATCACCTCGCCTATTTCCTGCTCACCAATCTGGTCATCGACGTTTTGAAGGCGAGCGCGCCGGCGCGGGTGGTGAACGTCGCTTCCGCCGCCTCGATGCTCGGCCGCATCGATTTCGACGATCTCGAGCTGAAGCGAAGGTACAAGGGCGCGCGCGCGTACGCGAACGCGAAGCTCGCCAACATCCTCTTCAGCAACGAGCTGGCGCGCAGGCTTTCTGGCACGGGCGTGACGAGCAACGCGGTTCATCCGGGCGGAGTCGCGTCGCGGTTCGGGCACAACGACAACGGGATCTTCACGCTCGCCGTGAAGCTCGCGCGGCCGTTTCTCATCGGCGAGGAGAACGGGGCCGACACGTCGATCTACCTGGCGACCTCGCCGGAGGTGGAAGGCGTGACGGGGAAGTACTTCGTGAAGCGCCGGCCGCGCCGGCCGCCCCGCTCGGCGCTGGACGAAGCGGTCGCGCGGCGGCTGTGGGAAGTGAGCGCGAGGATGACGGGGGTTCAGCTCGCCTTGACGGAGGTCAAGGCCGGGGCCCCCGAGACGCGCCGCGAAGCCTCGACGTAGCGGGACCACACCGAGAGGAGCGCCTGCACCAGGCCCGCCTCCTGGGTGACGAAGCCGTACTCGGTGAGCTGATCGCCGAAGCTGGGGATGGCGAACACGGCCTTCTCGCCGTCGACGATCCACAGGTACATGGGCATCAGGCCCGGGTACTCCCATCGCTCGGCGAAGCGCAGATCTGCGTCGAGCGCGCGGTCCTGCCGGGAGCGCATCTCGGCGATGAACTTCTCCCGGGACTCGGAGACCTGGCAGTTCTCCAGCTCCTCATACATGCGGCGGCTCTTCTGGAACCCGCCCCGCTTCAGGTACTCCCTCCAGCGGGACTCGGGGAATCGCTCCTCCAGGACGCGCTCGCGCGCGGCTGCGTCCAGCGTGAGCAGCTGGACGTTGAGCGGATGTCCTTTGCGGACGCGGTCGGCCTTGCGGTTCTCCAGCGCCTTGACGTACGCGCCGTAGCGGCCCCGGTCCGTCCATGCGCCGTGGGCGGGGAAGTCGGTGGCGACGAAGATGGACTCGCGCGCCTCCGCGATCAGCCGCTCCACCTCCTGCATGTAGGCGGGGAACGCACCCGCCTCGCGGGTGGTCAGGTGATCGAAGACGGTGCGCAGATCGCGGGTGAGCTTCTGGCCGTCCTTGATGGAGAGCACGGCGAAGAGCGTACCGAGGACCGCCAGCCAGAGGCCGAGGATCTCGAACGGCGCCTTGTTCAGGCCGTACCACCGGTATGCGGTCCGCAGCACGTCGAGCAACATTGCGCCCTCCTGCTCGGTAGCCTAGCAATTTCAAAGGGAGAGGCCGATGTGAGCGGGGGTGGCGCGGGGTAGCTTGACCAGGCGTTCCGCCCGGTTATGTTCTCGCCGCAGCCGCGAGGGCATCCCGCCCTTTGCGGGGTTCGCTTTGGGGGCGAACCGGTTTCGACGAGGGCAACGAAGTCTGGAGCGCATGCAGAGGGTGCACGTCACCTCTTCAAACGACGGGCAAAGCCACAAAAGCCAACGACAACGTTGACTTCGCGCTCGCCGCCTAGAGCGGTCTGAATCGCGACGGGATCCCGGAGCCCAGCCGATGGCGCCGGTCACTCCCGCCAAAAAAGTCGGCTGGTCCGGCGTGGCGCCCCGACGGCGCCGGACGAGATCCATTCGGGGATGGTCCGGGGGCAGGTTGCCCGTGGTCGGCTCCCGGACGACGAAAAGCACGGGCTAAGCATGTAGTGCAACCAGACGGAGTGCTTTCGGACGCGGGTTCGATTCCCGCCGCCTCCACCAATTTCTCTCAGCAATATCGCGGTCGTTGCGCATGGTCCGTGCAGCGCACCCGCGTCGAAATGGGTAGCCTCTCTGGCGAGGTGGTGCGGCTGTGCCCGGGCCTTGGTCCACGCTTGGTCCACGCCTCTTCAAGTTGTGGAATGGAGCGGACGATTCGTCGTGGAAGCGGCGGGCGCGTCAGCGGCATCGTTCGCCAATCGTGCTGTTCTGGTTCGGCGCGTTGAAATTCATCCCGCCGTCAGCCCAGCGGAAGGTTTGGCCACCGCGACGATCGGCAAGCTGACCCTCGGCCTGGGGCCCCTGCACATGGCAGGCATGCTGGCGCCCCCGACGTAGCTCGCGGAGACACGCCTTTCGTTTCGACGACAAGGACCTGTCGCGGCCGGAGCAGGGCGTGCTCGGACCAAACCAGGAAAACCTGCGCGTTCAGATCTTGCGCTGTCGGAAGCTCGTTCGCGAGCAGTAGCGCGATCAGCATCGGCACTAGCATTCCCCGTCTCGACGCATCGCTCGCGCCATCTCTGTCAGAGTTGCGAGTCGATAGCACCCGGCTCGGAGTACCCGTCAGGTCACCACTGATGCCGCCCGCCTGGCCTGATGATACGTGCTCGCAAATGGCGTCAAGCTCGCGTCACCGCATGTAGACTCGTAGAGTCCGGGCGCCTATCGGCTGTCAGGTGATGCGCAGCGTCCCTGGCATTTTGGCCAGCCGCCGGTCGAACGTCGCCAGCGGGAGCATCCCCGCCGCCTGGGCGTTCGCCAAGAGGACACAGTCGGCGAAGTCGGCCCTCGAAGATCGGAAGCTGACCAGTGCCGTGGCCACCTCGGCGGGGCGCTCGAGTACGAAGTCGGCGCCGGCGAGAATCTGTTCGACGACATCGGCGAGGTCGCGTCGCGCCAAGCGATACGTGTAGGCGAGCACCCAGATCGTCTCGACGAGCGCGACTTGCGACACGTAGAGGGGCCCGGTCTCGACGATGCACCGCTGTGCCGCGCGAAGCTGAGCCGGGTGGTCCGCCACCAGCAGACGGACCAAGACATTCGTGTCAGCGGCGGCCACCCGTGGCCCCGGCGATGATTCCTTTGCGAACCTCGGACAGGCTGGCCCGCTTCAACTTTCTCCGCGCAGTGATCCGGTGGATCTCGTCGAGCGTGCTTCGCCTCGCGCTGACTACGGCGGTGTCGCCCCGTACCTCCCAGTGGAGCTCCGAGCCGGGCCCGATGCCGAGGCGCTTGCGCACGGCGGCGGGAACCGAGGTCTGATTCTGGGCAGTGACTCGCGAAGCGGCGCCGGCCACGGCAACCTCCTGTCGATTACCCTAGGTAATCTATCTGGCGCGGGCGACTTGA
>JBJMQJ010000473.1:0-16092 GCA_045802765.1 Myxococcales bacterium | reverse complement strand
CTCGGCCGCGCGGCGAGGCATTCCCGTCTATCACATCGAGGGAGGCAATCGCTGCTACGACGATCGCGTGCCGGAGGAGGTCAACCGGCGCGCCATCGACACCTGCAGCACGGTGCTGATGGCGTACACCCACCGCAGCAAGGACAACCTGCTGCAGGAGGGCGTCCCCCGCGAGCGGATCTTCGTCATCGGCAACCCGATCTTCGAGGTGATGAACGCCTACCAGGACCCGATCGAGAAGAGCGACGTGCTCTCGAGGTTCGGGCTGAAGGCGAATCAGTATTTCGCGGTCACCTTGCACCGCACCGAGAACGTCGACGACCTCTCCCGTCTGACCGCGCTCCTCGATACGCTCGCCGAGGTCCGCAAGAAGTACGGACAGCCGGTGATCGTCAGCTGGCATCCGCGCACCGCCGACCGCATGAAGGCGGCGGGCATCGAAAGCTCCCGCTTCGACCTCCAGTTCGTGACGCCTCTCGGGTTCTTCGATTTCGTCAAGCTGGAGAAGAACGCCCGCTGCGTCATCACCGACAGCGGAACGCTGCAGGACGAATGCTCCATCCTTCACGTGCCTCTGGTGACCTGCCGGGACGTGACCGAGCGCGCCGAGACGCAGGACTACGGCAGCAACTTGATGGCCGGCGCTAACAGGGAGACGATCCTGCGCTGCGTCGACATCGCCCTGCGCGCGCCGCGCGAGTGGACCGTTCCACCGGAATACCTGGAGCCGAGGGTGTCGCTCACCATCGCGAAGATCCTCCTCGGCCACCTGCCTTTCCGGCGAATCAAGGCTTGAGCGGAAAAGAGCCGATGAAGGCCCCGGAGCAGCGGCTGGGCGAGTCCACGCGCCGGACGACGTGCCGGTTCTGTGACGGGACCGACCTCACCACCGTGCTCGACTTCGGGAACGTGCCGCTCGCGGGCGCCTTCCTGACCCAGGCAGGGATTGCCGGGGAGAAGCGGTATCCGCTCCAGCTCCAGTTCTGCCGGCGTTGCACGCTGGTGCAGGTCGGCGACGTCATCCCCAAGGAGACGCTCTTCCAGCAGAACTACTTCTTCCATTCCTCGGCGATCAAGACTCTGGTGGATCACTTCCAGCGGCTCGCGCAGGAGATCCACCGGACGATGAACCGCGACGGCCGCTGTTTCGTGGTCGAGATCGGCTGCAACGACGGCGTGCTCCTCAAGCCGCTCTTGTCCTTGGGCGTGAAATGCGTGGGCGTCGATCCCGCCAGGAACGTGCTGGAGGCGAGCGGCCTCCCCGCGCAGATGCTGGTGAACGACTTCTTCACCACCGCGGTCGCCTCGCGGATCAAGGAGAGGAACGGCGCCGCCCGGGTCGTCGTGTCGAGCTACTCCTTCGGACACATCGACGACATGGTGGAGGTGATGGAGGGCGTCCGCGCCCTCCTCGCCGACGACGGGGTATTCATCTTCGAGATCTACTATCTCGGGATCATGCTCGACGAGCTGCAGTACGACATGATCTATCACGAGCACATGAGCTACTACACGCTGCTCTCCCTGGGCCGCTTCCTGGAGCGTTTCGGGATGGAGATCTTCGACCTGCAGCGCGATCCGCTGCGGGCCGGCACCATCCGGTTCCATGCGCGCAAGAGGCGCGCCGTAAACGGCGCCGTCTCGGAAGCCGTCGTCGCGCTTCGCAAGTACGAAGCGGAAAGACGGCTCGACCGCTTGGAGACGTACGTCGCGTTCGGCGATCGGGTCGAAGCCAGCAAGAGGCAGCTGATGACGCTCCTCGACCGGTTGAAGCAGGAGGGGCGCCGCATCGTCGGGTACGGCGCCAGCGGGCGCGCGAGCACGATCATGAACTACTGCCAGATCGGCTCGCGCCATCTCGAGTACGTGGTCGACGACGCGCCCGCCAAGCACGGGATGTACACTCCAGGGACCCACCTCCTCATCCGGCCGTGGAGCGCGGTGGAAGAAGGTCCGGGCCGGCCCGAGTTCGCTCTCCTCTTCGCCTGGAGCTTCATCGAGGAAGTGAGGTCGAAACGGAGCGGCTTCCTCGAAAGCGGAGGGCGTTTCATCGTTCCGCTTCCCGAAGTCCGGGTGGTCGCGGGCTGACGGTGCGGCGGCCTCGCTCCGCGGATGCGCAGG
The DNA here is from genome assembly GCA_045802765.1 of Myxococcales bacterium. Lineage (GTDB taxonomy): Bacteria > Myxococcota > Myxococcia > Myxococcales > 40CM-4-68-19 > VBKO01. Next base: position 13,971 of record JBJMQJ010000473.1, on the reverse strand, counting down.
CGCGAAGATGATCCGGGTACTCGTCCTCGGCAGCACCGGAATGGTCGGTCAGACGGTCCTGCGAGTCCTCTCGCGCGAGCCGGGGCTCGCGGTGGACGGGACCCATCGGCGCGGGCAGGGCGACGACCCGCTCTGGTTCGACGCGGAGCGCGGACCGGAGGGGCTCCCGGCGCTGCTCCGCCGGGCTGGTGCGTATTCCCATGTCGTCAATTGCATCGGCGATCCCGACACCCGCGTCGAACGTTCGGATGCCGAAAAGGTGCGGCGGTCGATCGCCCTCAACGCGCTCTTTCCGCAGCAGCTGGCGGCGGCCGCCAAGGGGACCGGCGCGCGGATCATCCACATCTCCACCGACGGCGTGTTCGCCGGATCGGCAGAGGTGTACGACGAGAATGCGGCTCCGGATTCGACCGACGTCTACGGGCGGACGAAGAGCCTGGGCGAGCTCGTCGGCGAGAGCTGCGTCACGTTCCGCTGCTCGATCGTGGGTCCCGACCCCGAGGGAAAACGCGGGCTGTGGGAGTGGTTCCGGACGCTGCCGGGGGGCGCCCGCGTGCCCGGGTTCACCAACCAGATCTGGTCTGGGATGACCAGCCTGCAGTTTGCCCAGCTCTGCCGGCGCATCATCGTGGAAGGGCGCTTCGAGGAGATCCGCCGCGAGTCCCCGGTCCACCATCTCTGTCCGAACCGCCCGCTGTCCAAGCTCGATCTGCTCGGGCACCTGAAGATCGCGCTCGGCAAGGACGTGGAGATCGTGCCGGAAGAGGCGAATCCGCTGCGGCGCATCCTCATCACCCGCTATCGCTCCGTGCGCGAGCTCTCGGGCCAGGACCAGGACGTCGGCGATGCCATCCAGGAGCTCGCCGCGGAGAGCGAATGAACATCCTCGTCCTCCACGAGATCGATTACCTCAAGAAGGTCGTGTACGAAGTGCACGACATCCCCGAGCTGCTCGCCGCGCGCGGCCACCACGTCACCTTCATCGACTACGAGGAGCACTGGGAGCGCCGCAACAAGCTCGACCTGGTGCGCTTCCGGACCGAGGTGGTGAACGGCGCGCACCGCGCCTTCGACGGCGAGCACGTCGAGCTTCGCCGGCCCGGATTGGTGAAATTGCCCGTGCTCGATCGGCTGTCCTCGGTGCCGTCGCAGTTCCTCGAGATCCGGCGGACGCTGAGATCGAAGCCGTTCGACGTCGTCTTCCTCTATTCGCTTCCCACCAGCGGTCTTTCCGCCATCTGGCTCGCCCGCCGCGCCGGCGTTCCGGTGGTCTTCCGTTCCATCGAGGTCCTCCACCGCCTGCGCCCGTTCCCGGTCTCCTCGGCCATCTGGCTCTCCGAGCGTCTGGCCTATCCCCGCGTGGATCGGATCGTCGCCCTGACGCCGCACATCAAGGACTACGTCTCGGGATTGGGCGCGCAGGCGGGAAAGATCGACGTGTTGCTTCCGGGGATCGACCCCGACCGCTTCCACCCCGAGCCGAAAGACCCCGAGCTGATGAAGAAGTACGGGCTCGGCCCGCAGCACAGGATCGTCATGTTCCTCGGAACGATGTACGACTTCGCCGGTCTCGACGAGGTGATCGCCAGCTTTCCCCGCGTCCTCGCCGCCGTCCCGCAGGCGCGATTGCTCCTGGTCGGGGGCGGCGGCGTGGCGGAGCAGCTCCGCCGCCTCGCCAAGGAGCGCAATCTGGAGAAGGAGGGCATCTTCACCGGATTCGCCGACTACGACCGGCTCCCCAGGCGGATCAATTGCGCCGACGTGACCATCGACAGCTTCCGCGACGAGCTCATCACCCGGCACATCTGTCCCGGCAAGGTCCCGCAGTACCTCGCCTGCGGGAAGCCGATGGTCGCCACGCCCCTCCCGGGCCTCACCGGCATCCTCTCCGGCGAGCAAGACGGAGTCCTCTTCCGGGAGCTGGGTCCGGCATTCATGGACGGGCTCGTCGAGCTGCTCACCGACGACGAGCGCAGAAGGCGGCTCGGTGAAAACGCATTCCGTTACGTGCAGGAGAACCACCGGTGGGACCGGGTCATCGATCGGCTCGAAGGCATCTTCCAGCAGGAGATCGATCGCAAGAAGGCCGTCTGACGTTCAGGCCGCCGGGCCGGACGGGTGGCGGTGGAACGCTTGCCACAGCGCGACGATCAGCGCTGCCCCAAGCACCGCGGCATGGATGCCGAGCACGATTGCCAGCGAGAGGCCCGACATGCGCCTCGCGAGGTCCCCGGCGCGTCCGAGGGGAACGGTCCAGCCGAGCTCGTGGACGGCGGTAGCCGAAGGATTCGCGGCGTCGCGCCCCCAGTACCCCACCTCCCCGAACAGTATCCAGTCGACGGTGAGCGTGAGCGTCCCGCCCCGCACACCGGCGGGCAACGGGACATCGATCGTGCCGTTGTCGTCGGGCCAGCGCAGCGCCGAAGAGCACTGCTGCGAGGCGCAGGCCGTCCATCGCACGATGGGAGCGGTCTCCCAGGTGGCGACGTCGAGCAGGACCGCGCGGTAGTCGCGTCCGGCCGGTGGGAATTGCAGGGCGTGCGACGACCCGCTGCGCAGCGGTCCGATGGCGACCGACGACGCGCCCCTCGCCGGGGCATTCCAACCCGCGGCGACCGGGCGCAAGAGCAGCCCGGCGACGAAGAGCCAGCCGAACAGCGCCGGCGCGAAGAGAAGCGCCGCCGCTGCGATCTTCCCGGCCTTACGCATAGTAGAAGCGGAGGAGGAGCGAGGCGACCGATGCCGCCTGCACGCAAGCGAGGAGGGCGACGGCGGACCACGCGCAATCGATCGGCAAGGCGAGTCTCCGCCCGAGAGCGCGGATGCCGATGACGATCGCGCAAGCGTGCGCCGGATAGAGCGGCAGCAAGTAACGACCCTGAAGCAGGCTGTATCCCGTCCGGCGGACGAGATGGAACTCCAGCGCGTAGAGCGCAGCCATCACGTACGCCGTGCCGAGGATGGTGAGGACGGCGAGGCCTCGCTCCTCGCGGTCGAGACGGGGCCACCCGATCGCGAGGCCCGCGCCGGCGATGGCGAGGACGGCGCCGATCAGCCGGTAGTATCGCAGCGGCAGCCGCACATCGAGGAGACCCCATTTCATCCAGAACTCGTAGTGCCAGATCTCTCGGGCGCGCTGCCAGTCGAATGCATAGGACCGCAGGTAGTCCAGAGGACCGAGCTGCGGCAGGACTGCCCGGACGAGCTCCGTCGCAGGATGCGAGTAGGCTCCCCAGGCCGCGGCCAGGGCAGCTCCGGGAAGGAAGGCGGCGGCCGCCAGCCCCCAGGAGCGAAGTTGCCCGATGCCCAGGACGGCTACGCAGAGCACGAAGAAGAACGGCGCCGCGACGAGGAACGTGTACTTGGTCAGGCTTCCCAGCGCGACGGCTACCCCGAGCGCGACCAACGAGCGGCGCTTGTCCCCGGCCCGCAGCAGGCTCGCGATGGCGGCGAGACATGAGGTCGAGAGCGCGAGCATCGCGCTGTCGTTGTTCACGACGCCGCTGAGGAAGACGACCATCGGGTGCAGCGCCACGAGCAGCCCGATGAGGATCCCGTCGGCCGCGCTGCGGAACCACCAGCGGCCGAGAAGAAAGGCGGCCAGCGCGCCGAGGACTCCCCAGAGGACCGACGCCATGCGCGCGGCGAAGAGCCGCTGGAACACCGTGCCGGCATAGGCGACCCGGTATGTCGCCGCCGCGCTCACGTAGTAGAGCGGGCAATATTGCGTTGCCGAGCTGCAGCCGGAGGTTTGACGCGATCCCGGCCCGGTCGGCGCCCGATAACTGTCGAGGGGCGGCATGGGCCCCGACCCCGTTCGCATCAGCAGGACCTCGTACAGGCCGACCGCTTCGGCGCTGCCGCTCCCCACGGGGCAGCGCACCGTCCGCGAGGGAAGCGCGAGCGCCTCGGCGAGCCGCTGCGCGTAGTCGAAATGCGATTGCTCGTCGAAGGCATGAAAAGGGGGAGTGGAGATCGCGGTCACCAGGCTGGAGGACAGCGCCGCTGCCGCGACCAGGAGCGCACCCGCCGTCGAGTCGCGAGGCGCACCGGTCATCGCCGAGCGCCAGGCTCGGTGGTGGGAGGAGCTCGGGTCGACGCCTCGCCGCCACCCTGCATGAAACGGAGCACGCGATCGATCTGCTCGTCCCAGGTGAAGCCGCGGATCAGCGTTTGACCGGCGGCGGAGAGGCGCTGCCGCAGAGCGGCGTCGCGGAGCAGGCGCTCCAGCGCGTCCAGCAGCAGGGACGGGCTTGGCTCGGCGACGAGCGCCGTCTCTTCGTGACGGAGCAACCACGCGTTGGCAGAATTGACGTTGGCCACGGGGACCGCGCCGCAGCTCATCAGCTCGAACGGGAGGTAGGACGGATGCTTGGTGAGCATCAGGACGAGACCGGCATCGCACTGCCGGTACAGATCACCGGTCTCGCGATACGGGATCCGACCGATGAATCGCAGACCGGGAGCACCGTACGCGATCTCCGGAGGCACGTCGCTGCCGGCCACGACCACGTCGACGTCGGCCCCGTGGCGTTGCTTCAAGCGACGGAGCGCGGCGATGCCGATCTCGAAGGCGTTCCGGTCGGTCTCGGGGCGGCCGTAGAAGAAGACGCGGAAGGGTCGAACTTGGCGCACGGCTGGAGGGTGGAAGAGCTGCGGGTCGGTAGCGGGCGTGAAGGCGATGGCGGGCGCACCGAAGTCACGGCGGTAGAGCTCGCACAGACCGGGTGTGTTCACGATGCCGGGAAACCCGAACCGGTACGTCGCCTCCACCAAGGCGTAGTACGTGCCCGCGGGATAGAAGAGCGGCTCGTAATCCTGGATGAAGTAGAACTTGCGCGCCGAATTGCGGTTCTTCAGCACCGCGTAGGCGCTGGTCCAGAAGGTGGCGATGCTCGCGTCCGCGGGGGGAACGGGCTGCATGGCGGACTGCAGCACGTGGACTTCCACCTCGCGCAGCGCCGGGAAGGCTTCCACCACCTTGGCCTTCATCTGCCCGGCCGGGACCGACGGCCGATCGTAGAAGACGAGGTCGCTGCGCACCCCGTGCCGCTCGAGCAGTCCGGTCGCGAAGCGCAGGATGGTGTGCACGCCCCCGTAGAAGGCGTACTCGAAGTAAGGCACGTACCAGTGCACGGTCCGGACGGTGTCGCGCAGCGTTTCCGCGCGGCGCAGGCAACGGCGATTCTCCTCGAGGTCGTCGGCCGTGAAGTCGAGCGCCTCGACGAGGTCGAGGCGATCCTTGATGGCCATCGCGAACCGCGTGCGGCGGAGCAGCTCCTTCGCGCCGAACCAGGAGAAGCGGCCGAGGCGCGAGAGAAAGCGCCCCCGCGCGGCGCCCAGCTTCACAGGAAGCTCCGCGCGTACGACAACATGTCCTCGGGGCCATCCTTCAGCTCGACGGACGGGGCCGTCAGGCTGAGGTTCGGGTTGTAGTACGGGTCGCCGGCCCGAAGATACGGCTCGTACGCGACGAAGCTGCGCTGGAAGTCCGACCGCGGGATGTCCGTTCCTCGCGTCTTCGACTCGTGGTGCAACAGGCGCGCATGAGGCGTCACCACGTTGCGCAGACCCCGCGCCCGCATTCGCAGGCAGAGCTCCAGGTCGCTCCCGCAGAGGATGAAGCGCTCGTCGAATCCAGACAGCTCCTCGAACAGCGAGCGGCGCACCATCATGCACGCTCCGGTGACCGCCGTGCAGTCGCGGATCATGTCCGGTGGGCCGTACGGCGTCGGTTCCTCCGGCCTGCGCCCGGCGAGCGCGTGTCCCGCATAACCGGTGAGGCCCAACACCACACCGGTATGCTGAATGGTGCCGTCCGGATAGAGCAGCTGCGCGCCGACCGCTCCGATCGCCGGCTGGCTGGCGAAGGCAAGCATGGCGTCGAGCCAACCCGGGTCGAGCGCCTCGATGTCGTTGTTGAGGAAGAGCAGGTAGTCGCCACCGCTTTGCCGCGCCGCAAAGTTGTTGACCTTGGACCAGTTGAACGCGTGCGGATACCGCAGCACCTTCGTCGCCCGACGTGCCTCGAGCTTGCGGAGATAGTCGTGGGTGGCTGCCTCGACGGAGGCGTTGTCCACGACGACGACCTCCGCGTGCGCGGCGCAGCGGTTGCGATCGAGGCTCTCGATGCACGCCTGCAGCAGGTCGGCGCGATCGCGCGTCGGAATGACGATGGTCACCGCCGCGGGCGTGCGCGGTTGGAAGCGGATGGCCGGCGGGCCCGAGCCGGCGACGCGATACTCCTCCCCGAGCGTGCGGTGGACGTGGTCGGCGATCGCGCGCCGGCGTCCCTCTGAAGGATCGACGCGAGGCTCGCTGCGATGCAGCAGCACGTGCGGGACGTGCTCGACCCCGTCCAGCCGCGGAAGGAGCCGCAGCAGGAGATCGTGGCGCTCGGCTCCCTCCATCTCGCGGAAACCGCCCGCGGCCCGGAACAGGTCGCGCCGCACCGCTGCGACCCCGCCGACGAAATCGTGGGAGAGGAGCGCGTCCGGAGACCAGGCCGGCTTGAAGAACGGCCGCTGGTGGACGCTGTCGCGGAACACGTCCTCGTCCGAATAGAGAAGGCCCGCGGTGGGCACGTACCTGGCGGCGATCGCGAAGAGCGCGTGCGGTGCGAGGCGGTCCCCCGGGTCGACGAATACCAGGAGGTCGCCGTCTCCCTGCGCAGCCGCCCGGTTCAGGGCGGCCGCCGAACCGTCGCTGGACTCATGGACGGTGAAGCGCCCGTAGGTCTGCTCGGCGAGGGAGGAGCGCGTTTCCGCCGCGGCCGCGTCATCGCCCGGCCGCCGGACGACGACGATGTCGAATGCCGGCTGCGCTTCCAGAGCGTCGGCGAGGCGGCGCTGTTCCAGAAGCTCCGACGCCCGCGGCGCGTTCCTGGCGAACCAATCGGCATAGCTGACGGGCCTGCGCTCCCGGCCGCGCCGCAGGATGCGAGCGAGCGCGCGCCTGAGGCGGAGGACGCCTCGCCGCGGAGTCATCCCCGGCGCTGCCATGGCTTGAGCACGCGCGGGGGCCACGCCAGGTCGGCGTCGTGCGAGGTGAGCGACAGGTTCGGATTGTAGAACGGATCCGTCTCGAGCACGGCGCCCCAGCGTTCTCGCATGTACGCCGCCTCTTTCGCCACGCGGCCGCGGTTCTCCGGCGCTTCATCGGGGCCCCGCGAAGCTGCTTCGTGATGGACGAGCTCGGCGTAGGGCGTGACCACGTTGCGGTAGCCCTTCTCGCGCAGGCGCAAGCAGAAGTCCACGTCGTTGAAGGTGACGGGAAGGTTCCCTTCGTCGAAGCCGGAGACCTCGTCGAACACCCTCTTGCGGATCGCCATGCACGCGGCGGTCACCGCGCTCGCCTCGTGGATCAGGTGAGGTCGGCTGAAGTAGCCGCGCGCCTGCGCGGGCAGCCGCCGGTGCAGGTGGCCGGCGATGCCGTACAGGCCGAGGACGATGCCGACGTGCTGCACCGTCCGATCCGGGTAGAGGAGGCGCGCTCCAACCGCGCCGATGCCTGGCCGCATCGCGTGGCTGACCATTTCCGCCAGCCACTCGCCGGAGGTCGCCTGCACGTCGTCGTTGAGCAGCAAGAGGACCTCGCCTCGGGCGTGGCTTGCGGCGAGATTGTTCAGAGCGGAGTAATTGAATGGCCGCTCGTCGCGCAACACTCGAATCGCGCCTTCCTCTGCCCGCTGGCGCAGCTCGTCCAACGTGCCGCGCTCTTTGCTGCCGTTGTCGACCACCACGACTTCGTAGTTCGGGTACTCGGTGTGGCTCCGGAGCGCCGCGAGGCAGCTGCGCAGGTACTGGCCGTCGCGCGTCGGGATCACGACCGTGACTCGTGGAAGCGACCGGGGAAGTGGATGCCGTACCCGATAGGTGGTGTCGAACGCCCCGGGGCAAACCTCCGCCTCTGGCTCGGCGCCGTCGAGGAAGGAGCGGATCGCCGCCTCGCCGGCGCCGTGAGCGTAGCCCTTCGCGCCGGTGCCCCCCGCCGTCGAGGCCGGATGCGCGCGCCAATGATAGAGCACGCACGGGACGTGGCGGATCCGCTCAGGCGAGGTCTTTCGCACGCATCGCAAGGCGAGGTCGTAGTCCTGGCTCCCTTCGAGCCCCGTCCTCATTCCGCCCACGCCGCGGACCAGCTCGGTCCGGTACACGCCCAGATGGCAGAAGTAGTTCTGCGAGAGGAGCAGGTCGGGATCGAAGTCGGGCTTGAAGTGGGGATCGAAGTGCTCGCCGTCGCCGGCGATCTTGTCTTCGTCGCTGTAGAGCAGGTCCGTGCCAGGATGCGCGTTCAGCTCCTCGGCCACCATGTAGAGCGCGTGCTCGGCCAGGACGTCGTCGTGGTCGAGAAACGCGACGTACTCACCGCGCGCGAGCTCGAGAGCGGTGTTGGTCGCCGCGGAGATGTGCCCGTTCCGCTCGCGGAAGCGCAGGTGGATGCGCGCATCCGCAGCGGCCGCCTCCTCGAGCACGGCTCGTACGTGCGGCGCGGTCGACGCGTCGTCCGCGATGCACAGCTCCCATGCCGGGTAGAGTTGCGCGCGCACCGAGGCGATCGCCTCTCGCAGCCACGTCTCCTTAGCATCGTGGACCGGCATGGCCACGGAGATCAGCGGCTTGTGCGGCATCTGCGCGATCCGCCGGGCGATTCGCTCGCGGTCGGCCTGCGTGATCGCGTCGTACCTCCGGCGCCACTCCGGGTACCGGGTGCGGCTGTTCGCGTTCGCCTCGCGCTCCAGCAATCGGTGCCGCAGCGCGGTCGGACCACCGGCCCGCACCGCTTGGAGCGCCTTCCTCATGACCGGTCCCAAGCGCACCGGGTCGCGCAAGACCTGCGCCGCCAGCTTGATGATCGCGCGCAGCGCGACTCCGGCTTCGCCGATCGGCTGCACCTCGATGGGACCGAACCGGGCTGCGCGCCGGGGCAATCTCCACATCGTTCGCTGCTTTATCACATCGACGCCGGCGCCCGGATGCCGGGCAGGCCCCTCGCTACGGCCGCAGCCCGAGGATGGGATCGTGCAGCGCCTGCGGCAGCAGCTCGCCTCGAAGGCGCCACAGCGACGCCGAGCCGTCGTGGAGCCGTCGCTCGAAGTATCGGTTCCGCACCTGCGACCACGAATGGAGGCACGCCCAGCTCTCGACGGAACGCGACTCGTACACCCAGACGATTCCGCGGTCGGCGAGCCAGGGAAGGTCGAACCGATCGCAGACGTGGTCCCGGTAGTCGTAGGGGATCCCCCGATCGCCGGCCCCTGCATGGAAGAACGCGAACGGCACGTGGCCGTACAGCGGCACGGCACGGGCGCCTCCCAACGCGAAGAACCAGACTTCCCAGCGGTTCATCTCCTTCGCCACCCCGGGCAGCAGGATCTTCTCGCCGCTTGCGACGACGGCGCCGGCGGCGCGGGCGAGGCGGACGTCCTCGGCTTCGATCGGTCCGAGCGCCGTGCGTGGCGCGCCGCGCACGTCGTGCACGTACGCGATCGCCACCTGGCGGGCCTGCTCCGGCCGGATGGCGCCCGCGACCCCGACCACGCAGAGCAGCGCCGCCGCCGCAGCGAGGTCTCCCCACGACGCCGCACGCGCGCCGCGCGACGAAGCGAGCTCCTGGATGGCTTCGCCCGCGAGCGCGGCCGACGCGCAAAGGAGCGCATAGAAGAGCACCGCGGTCGAGAAGACCAGCGCGTTTCGCGAATAGCTCTGCAGCAGCGACCCTTCGAGTCCGGGCGCATCCGCCGCGAGCGCGGGAGCGAAGCCCGCGAGAAACGCGGTCATCCACAGCGCGACGGCGATGGCGACGACGACACGCGCTGCTGCGGCGAGCTTTCCGGCGGCGGGCGTCCGCGAGCGCATTGCGAGAACCACCAAGGCAAACACGAGCGCCGGCGAGGCCAACCAAGGACCCGCCGAGGCGACGAGAGGGACGCATTGCGCCGACGGTGTGCAGCGAACGGGAAGCGCCCACAGGACGCTGATGTCGGACGCAGTGCGGAGGCCGGCGAGGATTGCCGCGGCCCAGTGCAGGATCGAGAGTGCACGGGAACCGACGGGCGCCTCGGACGCACGACCGAATTCCGCTCGCAGCCACGCGTCCATCGAAGTCACCAACGCGACGGCGAGAAGCGAGGCCAGGAGAGCGGCCATCGCGTGGAGCCGCATCCCCCGATCGGACCGGGCCTCGCCGCCGCGCAGCGCGATCAAGCCGGTGGCGACGAGGATGGGCAGCTCGACGAGGACCAGCGATGGATTGACGGCGAAAGCCCAGGCGAGCGAAAAAGCGCCGATGACCAGCACGGCGCCCCGCGCGTTTCGCCCCTGCTGGCCGAACGCGAGCCGGACCGCGAACGTGAGCGGAAGGAGCGCGGAGGCCTTGTGAGCGAGCCGAGGCGTTCCTTCGAAGAATGCCATGGCCGCGTTCACCGGAAAGGAGAAGATCCAGTGGGCCACCGCCAGCAGGGCGAGCGAGGCGGCGATCGCCGGCCCTCGCCGCATCGCCCAGAGCATCTCGAGCAAGAGCGTCACCAGCAGACAAGCCTGCAGCGCGATCTGGCAGTTGACGACCTCGACCGGGGAGAGGCGGGTGAGATCGATCCACACCGCATTCAAGACCGAGAACCCCGACGGATACGCCACGCGAGCGTCGTTGAGCGGAAGCAGGTCGTAGATGACGCGCCCGTGCTCGGCCGTCAGCTTCGCCCATAGCGCGTGCAGGTCGGGGTCCGATGCGGGCGGCTCGAGGCGCCCGCTGCGATAGCCGAGGTACACGAACGTGGAGGCCCACCACGCGAGCCAGACCGCGGCATGACCTGCAAGCGCCTTGGTCTCCGTGGGGCGAGGCTTGCGCCGGACCGCCAGGTGGATCGCCGCCGCGGCGGCGAGGAGAGGAAGCTCCAGCGGGAAGACGCCTGGACCGCCCGATCCGACGCCGATGGCGGAACGCGCATAGAAGTAGAGGACGAGACCCGCCTGGCCGAGCAGGATGCGGTGGGCGGGAGCCGGTGGACGCCCATCGACGTCGAGGCGGAACGCGAATCTCTCGATCCACGCGCCGATCACGAGGAGCGCGCACGCCGCGAAGATCAGCCGGAGGTGGACCGGCAGGCTCGATCCGCGGACGCGGATCGCCGCTGCCGCGATCCCAGCAGCGACTGCGAACCAGGCCGAACGGGGCATCGAACGCGCCGCTGAGAGTCCGGACAACTCGTACGTCTCCTCGTCACGGTTGCGTCGCCACTGCCGTCGTGCATCATGGCACCGATGCCGCGTCGGAGGGTCGACAATCGGGTCTCGCGGCGACGGGCATCGGCGTGAGCGAAAGCCGGTGGAAGCCGGCCAGCGGACTGTCGACGGCTGCACGGCTTCATTGGCCGGCGTTGCTCGTGGGAGGCGTGGCGGGCTGCACCGCGCTCGTCGTCGCTGTCGTATGCCCACCCTTCCACGCTCCTGACGAGCAGAAGCACTTCGACTACGTGCAGCGTTTGGGAGAGGATGCCCGGCTGGCGGACCTCGCCAGCTGCACGGTCCCCCAGTCCAGCGAGGAGAGCCATGCGATCGGCATCGAGCTGGTCGCACCGGTGGCCCGGCGCCAGGAACGCTCGGTCCCCGTCGAGACCTTCCGGTTGCCGCCGTCCGATGCCGCCGCTCGCTTGACTTCGGGATGCAACGACGCCGCGACGCACCCGCCGCTCTACTACGCGATCTCTGCGCTTGGTTACCGGTCTGCCGCGGCAGGGAACGTGCTCCAACGGATCCACGGCGCCCGCCTCGCGTCGGTCTTCTGGGGAATGGCCGGAGCGATCGCCGCCTACCTCGCCGGGGCGTGGTTCTTCGGCCGTCGTTCCGACGGAGCGCTGGTTGGGTTGACCTTCGCGCTGCAACCGATGATCGTGTTCCTGAACGGCGTGGTGAACAACGATTCGGCCGCGATCTGCGCCGCGGCCGCATGCTGGGCCGCATTGGCGCGCCTGTGGCGAGCCGAGCAGCGCGGCCGCACCCTCGTCGTCCTGGGGTTCCTCGCGCTCGTCGGCGTGCAGACCAAGACGACGTTTACGCTGACCTTGCCGGTGTTCGCCGCAGGTTGTCTCCTCGTCCTCGGGCCGGGACGGTTGTCGTCGTGGGTAAAGACCGCGACGGTCTTCCTGCCCGCCGCCGCGGCGGAGGTGGCGTGGCGCATCCATGCTCGCGCGGCGATCGCGAAGGGCATGAGCGGGGGCGGGACGAGCATCTCGCTGGTGCGATATCTGCAGTCCGCGCTGGATTACTCCCATCTGCGAGAAGTCTGGATCGACGAATACTGGATGGCCTGGGGATGGGTCGACGTCCGGCTCCCGCTCCAGCACTATTGGACGATCCGGCTCCTGTTGCTGCTGGCGCTCGCGGGCCTTTGCCTGGGGTGGACGACCCTGGACCGCCGATCGCGCGCGTTCGTGGGCTTCGTCGCTGCGGCTACGGTGTTCCTGTGCGGAACGCTGTACGCGATCGAGTACGCCGTCATCCGGCGGACCCCACTGGTCTCGTTCATCCAAGGGCGGTACGCGCTGACGCTGTTTCCCGCCCACGCCGCGGCGCTGTCCATCGGATTGCGTGGGCTGACCGCGCGGGTGACCTCGCGCCTCGATCCCGCCTGGGTAGTGCCTTCGTTGCTCGTGCCGCTCGACGTCGCCTCCGTCGCCGCCCTCACCCTGCGCTTCTATCATGCGTAGCGTCGCCGTTCTGGCCGCCGGGACGGCGCTCTCCATTCCGCCCTTGCTCGCCTGCGGCGTGACGGCGATGCTTCTGCTGCATCCCGCGTATCAGGGGGACGACGCCGGCGCCCCTGCCGTCACCGTCCCCATCGGTCCGCTCCATCCGCAGGCGCAGTTCCGGTTCGAGCTTCCCCCATCGCCGACGCCGTATGCCGCCCTCGACCTGCTCCTGGCAACCTGGGAGACGATGCCCGTCGTGAGATGGAGCGCTTGCGCGGCCGAACGCTGCGCGCGGACGCTGGCCTGGGCTGCCGACAACCAGAGCGTCCGGCTGGACCTCCCGGCCGATCTGCGCAGCGGCGAGGTGGAGGTCCGGCTCGACGCCGTAAACTTCGGATTGCTCGCGTACTGGGGGTCGGATGCAACCCATCCGCGCTGGACGGCTAGCCGGGGCTCGGAGTGGCCGACGGCGCTGTCGCGCATGAGCAAGCTTGCAACGATGAGCGGAGTGCCCCGTGCCGCATGGCTCCTGGCGGTCGGCGCTGCCGTCCTGCTCGCGTGCGGGGCGTTTGCGATCGCGATGTTCCTGCGTGGCCGATCACCCGAGAACGAAGCCGCAGAGGGGGCCTTGCCGATGCCGGAAGGGTGATCGCCCGCGCAGCTCGAGCACGCGCACGGGGGATGCTGCTCCGACGGCTTGAAGCGAGACGGTCCATCCGGCATTCGCCGCGACGTCGACCGAGGGGAACTCGAAGCGGCAGGGCTCGCCGCGCCCGACCGAAGACAGGGCGACGCTCGAGCGCGCAGCGACGGCGCCCGAAGGCTCGAGGAGATGCAGAGCGAGCTGTCCAGGCGAACCCGCCACTTCGACATCGACGGCGAAGAGCATTCCCGTCAGCCCGCGCAACTCGACGCCCAGTCGATACCGGCGCGGCGGCTCATCCTGCAAGTTGCCGCTCCAGCCTATCAACGAGCGCGATCCCGCCAACCCGAACACCATCGCGTCATCGCGCAGGCGAGCCAATGCGGGCGGCAGGCCGGAGAGGGTATCGGGTCCATCGGTTCGCCTCCCGGACGGCCCGCCGCGGCTGGCGAGCTCGGACGCGAGGCGGCATGCCTGGAGGAGCAGATCGCGATGTCGTCGCTCGTGCTGCTCGGACCGGGCGCCGAGCTCCGCCAGCAAGCCCTCCGCGGCGATCAGGCGCTGCTGCAGGAGCCGCAGCTCGTGTTCCTTCGCCTCGAGGGATCGCCTCGCGTCGGCGAGCAGCTTCTTCTGCTCCTCG
>JBJMQJ010000472.1:0-5776 GCA_045802765.1 Myxococcales bacterium | reverse complement strand
GGATGCGACGCAGGTGTGCCTGAGGAACGGCTTCGACGTGAACACGCTGTACCAGGTCGTCTTCACCGCGACCGACCCGTATGTGCTGGGCGTCGGCTTCGCCGCGTTCCGCGACGTCGAGTCGTTCTTCAAGTTCGAGAAGGATGACGCCGCTCACGGCACGGAGAACCCCGTGGCGGGGAAGGTCCGCTGGTCGATCGCCCGCGGAGTGTCGCAGTCCGGGAACTTCTTGCGCGGCTGGCTGCATCTCGGCTTCAACCAGGACGAGGCGCGCCGCCAGGTAGCGGACGGCATGTGGCCGATCATCGCTGGACGGCGCATCGCGCTGAACTTCCGCTGGGCCCAACCCGACGGCGTGCTCGAGCTGTACGAGGCGGGCAGCGAAGGTCCGCAGTGGTGGGCGAAGTACGAGGACAAGGTGCGCGGCTTGCCCAAGCGGGGAATCCTCGACCGGTGCCGCGATACCCATACCTGTCCGAAGGTGATCGAGCACTTCGGCGCGGCTGAAGTGTGGGAGCTGAAGCTGCCCATCGAATGGGTGGGGACCGACGCGAAGAAGGACATCCCCATTCCGGAGAACGTCCGCCGCTACTACATCCCCAGCACGACCCATGGCGGGGCGAACCTGCAGCCGGGCGTGAACCCGTTCGAGGCGAAGCTGAACCCGCCGAGCTGCCCGGGAAACAACTACGGGACGGGCGTGCTTGCGGCAAACCCGATCCGGCACACCGAGACGGTCAATGCGATCCGCTTCCACTTCCGCAATTGGGTGATGAACGGCACCGTGCCGCCGCCGAACAAGTACCCGACGCTGCGCGGCCCCGAGGATCGCGAGCCGCGCGAGGATGACGACGACAGCGCCGACGATTCCGGCGGCGGAGGCGGCGACGGGCACCGCGGCTTCCTGGTGGACCCGACCAAGGCGGCCATGGGCTTCCCCAACGGGATCCCCGGCCTGCCGGCGTCGGTGCCGGAGAAGGCCACCCTCACGCGGTTCGGCAACCAGCAGGAGACACCCTTCATCAATCCGGTGCTCGACTACGATTGGGGCCCCTTCTTCAACCCGTCGGACGGTTCGGGCATCCCCACCAATTTCCCGCCGCGCATCAAGCAGGTGATCAAGACGCTCGTTCCGCGCGTGGATTCGGACGGCAACGAGCTGGGCGGCGTGCCGCTGGTGCTGCGAGACGCGCCGCTGGGCAGCTACTTCGGCTGGAACGTCACCGCGGCGGGGTTCCACAAGGACCAGAACTGCGACTACACCGGAGGCGCCATCCCGTTCGCCGTCAAGAAGGCCGATCGGGCGGCCGGCGATCCTCGTCCATCGCTGGAGGAGCGTTACGGCTCGCACGCAGGGTACGTCGAGGCGGTCCGCAGGGCAGCGGCGAAGGCCGTCGAGGAACGCTTCCTCCTGCAGGACGACGCCGATCTGCTCGTCTCGCAGGCGAAGGCGAGCAACGTCCTCAACTAGCCGCGCCGGAAAAAAAGCGCGGGGACGCGTGGCCATTTGCGGCACGCGCCCCCGCTTTTTCGCTGCGCGAGAAGACTATCCGAGCTGAGGGTAGTCCAGCGTGGTGTCGTGCTGGACCGGGCGCTTGTGAGCGCGGCCCTTGGCGTCCGACTTCGCCGCGGCGGCCGGCTGCGGCTTGACCGCGGCCTGTATTGTTTCGCTGCTGCTGTTCGCCTTGGCGTGCACGTGCGGAGCGGCGCTGGCCGAGCGTCCACCCACCAGCAAAAATGCCGCACCCATTGCAACGAGCAGTTTGCCCGACTTCATTGGAAACCCCCCGGAAATGCCCGTCGCGCACGGCGCGCGATCGAGCTTCAACGGTGGGTAACACCCCCGGATCGAGCGCAGCAACGGAGCGGATCTGGCTCGCTGCGCGTCGCTCTGGGGCGGAGGGGAACGAGCTGCGCGAGCCGCCTACCTGCGCGCACCCGCCTCCGGTGGGAGCGGCTCCTCCACCTCGACACCGGTGGCCACGACGAAGCGGGACACCATGTTGTAGCCGGCGATCGTCCCCACGAGCTCGACGACCTGGGCGTCGGGGAGGAGCGACCGCACCCGCTTCATCGTCGCGGGAGAGACGTCGATCTTCTGCGTCATCTCCTGGGTGAGCGCGATGGTCGCCCGCTCGGCCTCGTCGAACAGCTTGGCGTCTCCGCCGCCGGTCGCGGCCCCGTTCCGCAGCGCCTCCAGCTGCTTCTGCGTGCCGCCCGCCTTGAGGAACTCTCCCTCGTGCTGCACCCACTCGTACTCGGCCTTGTTGAGCACGCCGATCTGCATGATGGCCAGCTCGCGCAGCCTTCCCGGCAAGGAGAGCTGGTTGCGGATGGCGGCGAACATGCCATTCCACCCCTTGGCATAGTTCGGGCTGTGCAGCAGCATCCGATCCAGGTTGAGCAGCCTGCCGCCGGCCCGTCGCGACTTGATGGCGGCGACGAGCTCCGGCGGACCGACCTGGTCGTCGGAGAGGTAGGCGATCCCCGACTTCGAGACCTTCTTCGCGCCCTTGGACGCGTCGTCCGCGCGGGCGGCGGCGGGGAGCATCGAAGCGATCGCGACGGCGGCGGCCGCGAGCATGCAGTGCCTTGCGAGCGTCATGGTGTCCTCCTCGCGGGCGGCGCCTCAGCGCGGCGCCTCCGGCGAGCCGCGGACTGTAGCCCAACGGCGCGGACCGTGTGCGAGCGGGCGCTCGCCGTGCCGGTTGAAAGACGCAGCGCTCCCGTGCGTAATCGGGGCTGCGACGACGCATCCGGGAGAGCTTCGCACAGTGCTCGAGAGCACCAGCGCGACCGAGGCGCCCCGCGCCGCGCAGCCTCCGAGCGGGGTATTCGCGCGCATGATCCACGCGCGGCCCGACGAGCTGAAGGCCGTGCTGCTCGCCTTCGCGTACTTCTTCTTCCTGCTCTCCAGCTACTACATCCTGCGGCCGCTGCGCGACGAGATGGGCGTCGCCGGCGGCGTGCAGAAGCTGCCCTGGTTGTTCACCGGCACCTTCGTCGCGATGCTCGTCGCCGTCCCCGCCTTCTCCGCGCTGGGAGCGCGCCTGCCGCGGCACCGCTTCATCCCGCTCTCGTACCGGTTCTTCACCGCCAACATCCTCGTCTTCTGGGCGCTGTTCGCGACCGGGCGCTTCCCGGTGGGCGCCGCGCGCGCGTTCTTCATCTGGACGAGCGTCTACAACCTGTTCGTCGTCTCGGTGTTCTGGAGCTTCATGGCGGACATCTTCCGCCACGAGCAGGGCGCGCGGCTCTTCGGGTTCATCGCGGCGGGCGGCAGCGCCGGCGCGCTGGCGGGACCTCTCCTCACCACCTCGCTGGTGAAGCCGCTCGGCACCACCCACCTCCTGCTCGTCTCGGCGGTGCTCCTCGAGGCGTCCGTGCAGTGCGTCCTCGCGCTGCATCGCTGGTCGCTCGCGGCGCATCCGGGAAACGCGCCGGAGAGGGCGGAGGCGCAGCGGCCGCTCGGCGGCGATTTCTTGAGCGGCATCCGCGCCGTGTTCCGGTCACCCCTCCTGCTCGGCATCTGCGCCTACGTGCTCCTCCTCACGGCGACCACCACCTTGCTGTACTTCGAGCAGGCGCAGATCGTGCTGCGCTCGAGCGGCGACCCGCGCGTGCGCACCGCTTTGTTCGCGCGAATCGATC
Organism: Myxococcales bacterium; assembly: GCA_045802765.1. GTDB lineage: Bacteria > Myxococcota > Myxococcia > Myxococcales > 40CM-4-68-19 > VBKO01. The sequence continues at coordinate 2,125 of JBJMQJ010000472.1, read as the reverse complement.
TGGTGGTGAACGTGCTGACGCTGCTTTTGCAGGGGTTCGTCACCGGGCGGCTCATCCGGACCTTCGGCCTGCGCGCTGGGCTGGGGCTCCTTCCCGTCCTCACCGTGCTGGGGTTCGTCGCTCTCGCGCTCGCCCCGACCTTCCTCGTCCTGACGCTCGTGCAGGGGATCCGCCGCGCGGCGCACTTCAGCATCGACCGCCCGGCGCGCGAGATCCTCTTCATCGACGTCGACCGCGAGCAGAAGTACAAGTCGAAGAACTTCATCGACACGGTCGTCTACCGCGGAGGCGACGCGGTGACCGCCTGGATCTCCTCGGCGCTCTCGGCGCTCGGCCTGGGCGTGGTCCCCGTTGCCGCGGTGGCGATCGCGCTGTCGGGGATCTGGCTGTGGAATGGTTTGGTCCTCGCCCGCAAGGACCGGGCGCTGGAGGCGCGATGAGCTGGTCCCGCCGCGACGTCCTCAAGCTCTCCGCGGCGCTCGCGGCCGGAGGTCGGGCAGATGCGGTCATTGCAGATGGGGTGATTGCAGATGGGGTGATTGCAGATGGGGGACACCATAAAAACATGGTGTCCCCTCCGATATACACGCGACCGATTCCGCGCACCGGCGAGCAACTCCCCGCGATCGGCATGGGCACCTACCGCACCTTCGACGTGGGCGAATCGGAGGAAGCCCGCAGGCCGTTGCGCGAGGTCTTGCGCCGGCTGTTCGGAGGAGGCGGTCGCGTCATCGACTCGTCACCCATGTACGGCCGCGCGGAGCAGGTCGTCGGCGAGCTGCTCGAGGCGTCGCAGCGTCCCTTTTTCGCCACCAAGGTTTGGATCACCGGCCGCGAGGAGGGCATCGCGCAGATGCGCCGTTCGATGCGCCTCATGTTCCCGCGCGCCGATCGCCCGTTCGACCTGATGCAGATCCACAACCTGCTCGACTGGCGCACCCACCTCCCGACGCTGCGCGCCTGGAAGGAAGCTGGGACCATCCGGTACTGGGGCATCACCCACTACACCGAATCGGCGTTCGGCGAGATGGAAGCGATCGTGCGGACCGAGAAGCCTGACTTCGTGCAGCTTCCTTATTCGGTGGGCGCGCGGGCGGCGGAGAAGCGGCTCCTCCCCGCCTGCGCGGAGCACGGAGTGGCCGTGCTGGTCGAGCGCCCCTTCGAGGCGGGCTCGCTCTTCCGCGACGTGCTGAAGCGGCCGCTGCCCGCCTGGGCCGCCGAGATCGACTGTACGAGCTGGGCGCAAGTCTTCCTCAAGTTCATCCTCGGCCACCCTGCCGTGACCTGTCCCATCCCGGCCACCTCCAACCCGGAGCACATGGCCGACGACGTCCGCGCCGGGTACGGCCGCCTCCCCGACGACAACCTGCGGCGGCGCATCGTCGCCGACCTGACCGGAGCCAACCGATGATCACGCGCCGGAACCTCCTCTCCAGCCTCGTCGGCGGCGCCGCCGCGGCGACCTTCGCGCGCGTGGCCTTCGCCGGGCCGCAGCCGCAGCCGCGGTCGCAGGACGACGACCTCGCCTCGGCGAAGGCCGCCAAGGGTCCGAAGGCGCGGCGCGCGGCGAAGCCGCTCCGCATCCTGCTCCTCGGCGGCACCGGCTTTCTCGGCCCGCACCTGGTCGAGAACGCCCGCGCGCGGGGTCACACGGTCACGCTCTTCAACCGGGGCAAGACCCACCCCGAGCTTTTCCCCGAGGTCGAGAAGCTGCGCGGCGACCGCAACGGCCAGCTCGCCGCCCTCGAGGGACGCAGCTGGGACGCGGTCGTCGACACCAGCGGCTACGTGCCGCGCATCGTGAAGATGTCCGCCGAGCTGCTCGCGAAGCAGGTGCGCCAGTACGTGTTCATCTCTTCCATCTCCGTGTTTCCCGACGACGTGAAGCCCGGCGCGGACGAGAGCACGCCGGTGCAGCAGCTCGCCGAGCCGGGCAGCGAGGAGGTGCGCAAGCACTACGGCGCGCTCAAGGCGCTCTGCGAGCACGCCGCGGAGGCGGCGATGCCGGGGCGCACCACCAACGTCCGGCCGGGGCTCATCGTCGGACCCGGCGATCCCACCGATCGGTACACCTACTGGCCGGTGCGCATCGACCGCGGTGGAGAGGCGCTCGCCCCCGGGACGC
>JBJMQJ010000471.1:0-4255 GCA_045802765.1 Myxococcales bacterium | reverse complement strand
CGTCTACAGGGTGGACGCGGAGGGCCGCCCTACCCCTGTGGCTGAGCTGCTGCCTGTTCAGAGTCGAGGTACCTGGGTCGAGCCAGCCGCTGCTCGCGGTCATCTTCATGAAGGCTTGCCGCCGGTCGTCGTCGATATGGCACCCGACGGGTACCTCGGCCGGCGATTCGCAGACAACCATCCCTCACTGGAACTGCCACCGCGCTTGCAGGACTGGAGTGATGATCATCGCCTGATCGCGGTCGCCAGGCGCGGGGAAGACGCTCCTGGGGATCTCATCATCGGCGAAGAATCGCTCGACCGATTCCTGAGGGACTCCGTTCGCCGGTCGAATGACCTCGACTACCCGAACCTCGCAACGGCATCGGCAGCAGGAGGAGCAGGCTCGTCTGCTGCTGGAGAGCAGCCGAAGTTCCCAGCGTACAGGGCCGGTCACCACTATCTCGTGAAATTCACACCCGGCGACCAGTCGCCATCAGACATTCGATGGAGAGACTTGCTCGCGTGCGAAGCCGTGGCTCTTGACGTACTTCAAGAAGCTGGCGTTCCAGTTCCTCAGTCGCGAATCGTGGACGTCGGGCAACGCAGATTCCTGGAGGTCCGGAGGTTCGATCGTATCGGCTCGCGGGGACGTCGAGCTGTGCTCACGCTCGGACCGTTGGATGATGATTTGTTCGGCGGCCGCGACTCCTGGCCCGAAACAGCGGCGCGCCTGCAGGAAGCGAAGCTCGTTAGCGCCGCGGACGCGCGTCGCATCCGGTTCCTCGAGGCCTTTGGACTCCTGATCTTCAACGGAGACCGCCACTTCGGGAACATCAGCTTCTTTGCTGACGGGCTACGGCCGCGGCCTGAACTCGTCCTTGCGCCGGCCTACGACATGTTACCAATGGATGCAGCACCGCGTGCGGGAGTCGTGCCGCCTCTACCGAAGACGGCGCCTGGCATGCGGGCAAAGCTTCTCGATGTGTGGGAGGAGGCACGTCTACTTGCTCGCGACTACTGGAGTCACGTCGCAGAGGACGTACGCATCAGCACGGAATTCCGTCGAGCGGCCGAACGACATGCTCGTAGTTGAGGCCGCTATCTCGAGCGGCAGTTCATTTGGCAAGAGGGTGGGGGGGGTCGCGGACGAGAACGAGCGTCCACTTCTCTCCATCTTTTCGGACCTCAGCGCCAGAAGCGGCACCCGGCGCGTATTGCTCACGGCTGCTCATGTCTTTTCCTTCCTTTCACGGAGGGCACCTTCTCCATCTTGTCCAAGTGTCGCTCCAGGGCATCGACGTGCCTTGACCAGAAGCGCCGGAAGGGAACGAGCCATGCGTCGAGCTCCATGAGCGGCTCCGGTCTCAGTCGATAGAGGCGCCGCTGCGCTTCAATTCGTGATTCGACGAACCCAGCCTCTCGCAGCACTCGCAGGTGCTTGGAGACGGACGGCTGCGACAGTCGAAGCTTGCGCTCGATCTCGCCAACGGAGCGCTCAGACGAGAGCAGCAGGCTCAAGATGGCCCGTCTGTTGGGCTCCGCGACGATGGCGAACGACGATTCCAATCCCTTAGAACTTCGCTTTCTTCGAAGCTTTCGACTTGCCAGAGCCGTTGAGGGCGACCGCTTGGCGAACGAGCGCCTTGAAGGCGGACTCGTCGACTTCTTCTCCTTCGCGGATGTCGATCGCGCGGCGTGCGTTTCCGTCGAGACTCGAGTTGAAGAGACGGGCCGGATCCTTCAGGGACGCGCCCTTGAGGAAGGTAAGCTTCACGACATTCTTGTAGGATTCGCCAGTGCAGATGATGCCGTCGTGCGACCAAATCGGAGTGCCCATCCACTTCCACTCCTCGACGACGTCCGGGTCTGCCTCCTTGATGAGCTTGCGCATTCTGCCGAGGGTTTTCCCGCGCCAGTCCCCGAGCTCGGCGATTCTTTTCGAAATGAGCTCCGATGCCGACTGGCGTTGGCTCGCGCCCGACTTTTTCATGTTCTCATCCTAGAAGCTCCACGAGATGGGCCGTCGATTGAGCTTCGCGATGGTGGCAAACGACGATTCCACGACAGACATATAGCCTAGCGTTTATATTCTCGTCAAGTCATGCTCCGAGAGAGCACGGCGTCATCGCGGCGGAGCGTAGGTGAAGGCGGCGGGACGGGCGCTTCAGGCGTTGCGTTCCGGGAACAGCCGCTCGAAGCGCCGGTCGGGCACGAGCCACAGGAGCGCCACCGCCACGTACGACCCGAGCGAGATCCACGTATTCACGAACGCGAAAGGAATCGCCGCCAGGTAGATGACGATCGAGATCTTCCCCTTGAAGTCGTTCCCCAGCCCTTTCGCCAGCAGCGATTCCGCTGCGTGAGTGGCGAGCAGCGCGCGCGTGAGGATGAAGTAGGCGATCGCGGCGCACAGCAGGACGCCGCCATACGCCGCGACGGTCAGGTTCGTGAAGTGATTCTCGTTCATCCATCCGGTGGCGAAGGGCACGAGAGACAGCCAGAAGAGAAGATGCAGGTTCGCCCACAGAGTGCCGCCGGTGACGTGATGGACGGCATGGAACATGTGGTGGTGATTGTTCCAGTAGATGGCGACGAACACGAAGCTCAGGACATAGCTCAACAGCACGGGGATGAGTGGCGCGAGGGCATTCGTGTCGGAGCCGTGCGGCACCTTCAACTCCAGCACCATGATGGTGATGATCACGGCGAGCACGCCGTCGCTGAATGCTTCCAACCGGCCCTTGCCCATCCGAAGTTCCTTTCACGTATCACAAGGGCTCCTCGCTTCGCACGAGCCCCCGGACGACGGCGGCAGGGCTGCTGCGGACCCGCCCAGCCAAGGCGTCAGCGCCGCCCAGACCTGGCTCAGGGCAGTACGACGATTTTGCCGCCGGCCCTGTTTTCCTCCATGCAGCGATGCGCCTCGACGATCTCGTCCAGCCGGAACGTCTTCCCGATCGGGATGGGGAGGGCGCCCGCGGCGATCTGCCGTGCCAGCTCCTCGAGCGGAGTGCGCATGAAGTCGTCCGCCTCGCCGGCATACACCGTCAGATGCACTGAGCTCGGGATGACGTCCATCGGGGCGAAGTCCTGGAACGACCACCTGTTGCCGACGATCCCGGTCATGCAGACGACTCCGCCCGGTTTCGCGCATCGCAGCGAGTCCGCGAGCGTCGTCGCGCCGACGAGCTCGAGCACCTTGTCGACTCCGCCGGAGTGCGCCGCCCTGACCTTCGCGGCGACCGCCCCGTCGTCGACGAACACCTGGTCGGCGCCGCTCGAACGGAGCAGCTCTGCCCGCGCCGGGTTCCGGCTCGTCGACGAGACGAGCGCGCCGTGGTTCCGAGCGATCGCCGCGGCCGCGAGACCGACCGATGTCGTCCCACCGCGAACGAGCAGGCGCTCGCCACGCTCGAGCCGGAGCGCGGTGAAGAGCGAGCCCCATGCGGTCTGTAGCATCTCGGGCATCGCGCCGAGCACCTCCCAGGGCAGCCGCGTCTCGATGGCCTGCACCTGTCGCACCGGGACGCAGGTGTACTCGGCATAACCGCCATCGAACGCGCGGCCCATGCCGCCCATCGCGGTCGCGACGACCTCCCCCGGGCGGAACTCGCCTCCCGGCGCGTCCACCACCTCCCCAGCGGCCTCGATGCCCAGGACGCGCGGGAACCGGACGCCGGGTGAGTGCCCTTGGCGCGTGAAGAGCTCCGAGCGGTTCAGACCGAACGCGCGGGTCCGGATCAGGACCTGACCGGCCACGGGGCTCGGGATCGGACGGCGCTCGATCCGGAGGACCTCGGGTCCACCGGCCTCGTGGATGACGACAGCTCGCATCTCGCCGACCGGCACTCCGCCCGTTACGCTCCTCTCTTCTTGGCAGTGAACACGGCGGCAACCTACCCTGCAGCCGTGGGACTCGACCACGACGTTCCACGACTCGTCGCGAGCGAACGCTACAGCACGCCGATCTGCCTGAGGAAGCTGACGTGATCGTAGAAGAGCCTCTCCTCGACGATCTCGCCGTTCTTCCAGCGGGCGACCGTGCAGAACTCCAGCTCGAACCGCTTGTTCGTCGGCGGATGCACCTTCCCGTCGAGGTCCTTCCAGGGCCCGATCATCCTGCCCTTCCAATTCGCGATCGTGCAGGTCCAGTCCCCCGATGCGAGCATCACCTTGTACGGATCGTTTTCGAGGTGGTTCTCGATCGATTTGAAGAACGCTTCCGATTCCGCCTGGTGGGCGTCACGGCCGCGCGTGGGGTCGGGTTGGCCCG
>JBJMQJ010000470.1:0-18677 GCA_045802765.1 Myxococcales bacterium | reverse complement strand
TCGCCCAGGGGCGCCTCGGCCCCGGCCGGATCCATCACTGCATGCGACTCATCGGAGTTGCCGAGCGCGCGCTGGAGAAGATGTGCCGGCGGACGACCAAGCGCGTCGCCTTCGGCAAGCCCATCGCCGAGCAGACCGTCACGCTGGAGCGCATCGCCGATGCGCGCATCGCGATCGACCAGACGCGCCTCTTGGTGCTGAACGCCGCGCACATGATGGACACGGTGGGCAACAAGGCCGCCGCGAAGGAGATCGCGATGATCAAGGTGGCGGCCCCGCTCATGGCCTGCCAGGTCCTCGACTGGGCCATCCAGGCGCACGGCGGCGGTGGCGTCTCAGACGACTTCGGGCTCGCTTACGCGTACGCCCAGGCGCGCACGCTGCGGCTGGCCGACGGGCCTGACGAAGTGCACCGCAACCACATCGGCAAGCTCGAGCTGCGGCGTTACCGCGAGTCGCCCGGCGCCTGACCCTCAGAGAGGCCCGAGCGCGCGGCCGGCGTCGATGGTGAGGAGCTGCCCGGTGATCTTGCGGGCGTGCAGCAGCGAGACGATCGCCTCGGCGACTTCCTCGGGAGCGAGCGTCGACTGGAGCGCGCTCTGCTTGCGGTACGCCTCCCGCGCGGGCTCGTAGGCGTCGCCCAGGCCTTGCTTGAGCCACCGCGTCTCGGTGAATCCGGGCAGCACCGCGTTGACGCGGATATCGGGCCCGAGCGCGCGCGCGAGCGAGATGGTGAGCGCGTTCAGCGCACCTTTCGAGCACGCGTAGGCGACCGACGAGCCGAGACCCATCGTGCTGGAGATCGAGGACACGTTCACGACAGCGCCGCGCGCTGCCCGGAGCGGTGCCTCGCAGGCGCGGATCATCTGATAGGCGCCGATGGTGTTGACGGCATAGATGCTCTGGAAGTCCGCGGCGTCGAGCGCGTCGAGCTTGCGCATCGAGGCGAACTTCGTCGTCCCGGCGTTGTTCACCAGGCCGTCGATCCGGCCCCAGCGATCCAGCGCGGCGGCGGCGATGCGGCGGCAGTCGGCGTCCTGCGCCACGTCGGCCCGGACGACCAGCGCTTCGCCGCCCGCCGCCACGCAGCGCTGCGCGGTCTCTTCGGCCTGCGCCGCGCTCTTGGTGTAGTTGACGACGACGGCCGAGCCGCGCCCGGCGAGGAGGAGCACCGTGGCGGCGCCGACGCCGGCCGACGACCCGGTGACCACGAACACGTTGCGGTCGCTCGGCATCAGACTCACCAGTCCGCGATGTGAAAAGCGCAGCGGCGCCGTGTGGGGCGGCGACTGTCGGCGGCGACTAGCTCCCCGGCCGCTGCATCTGGCAGGAGGTGGGTAGCGCCGTGGCGGGGCCGTCCACCTTGTGATCGACGCGGAAGCCGAACTCGGTGCTGCCGTCCCCGGGGAACTTCACCGTCTTCCCGTCGACCTTGGCGAAGGTGCCGATGAAGAGCGGCTGGATGAGCTGGTGGTCGTCCTTGCGCATCTCGACGGGTCCGAAATAGCCGTCGACCTTGAGGCCCTCCAACGCCTGCGCGACCTTGACTGGGTCGGTGCTCTTCGCCTGCGCCGCGGCCCTCTCCAGCATTTCGAGGATGGTCGGCATGTCCACCGTGTACGGATCTTCGCTCGGGCCGTACTTCTTCTTGAACTCCTCGATGTACTTGGTGGTCTTCGCCGGCACGTCTTTGGCGTTGGGCCCCCAGAACGAGACGACCTTCACCCGCCCCACGCCGGCGGGACCGATGGCGTTGGCGGCGCCCACGACGCCGGCGTAGAACGTGTAGAAGTTCGCCTTCAGGCCGCCGTCGTTCGCCGCCTTGATCAAGAGCGCCAGGTCGCTGCCCCAGTTCCCGGTGATCACGGTGTCCGCGCCGGAGGACTGGATCTTGGTCACGTACGGCGCGAAGTCCTTCACCTTCGCGAGCGGATGCAGCTCGTCGCCGACCAGCTCGACGTCGGGCCGCTTCTGCTTGAGCAGCTCCTTCGCCGTCTTCGAAACCTGGTGCCCGAACTGATAGTCCTGGCCGATGATGTAGACCTTCTTGATCTTCTTGTCGTTGACGATCGAGCTCATGATGGCCTGCAGCTTCATGTCGCTGTTCGCGTCGAATCGGAAATGCCAGAAGCTGCATTTGGGTCCGGTGAAATCGGGATCGACCGCGGCGTAGTTGAGGAACACCACGCTCTTGTCCGGGTTGCGGGAGTTGTTCTTGTTGACGCCGTCGATGAGCGCCGCGGCGACGCTCGAGCCGTTCCCCTGCATCACGTAGCGGATGCCCTCGTCGATCGCCTTGTTGAGCAGAACGAGGCTCTCCTGCGGCGAGAGCTTGTTGTCCATGGGGACGATCTCGATCTTCTGTCCCTGGATGCCGCCGCGCGCGTTGATGCGCTCGGCGTTGTATTGCAGCTCGCGCAGCCCGTGCTCGCCGGTGGCGGCCATCAGGCCGGAGAGCGGATCGATGTAGGCGATCTTGAGCTGTGCCCTCGCCGCGCCTGCCCAGACTCCGAGCACCAAGGCCAGGGCCCATCGGTTCATCGCAGTGGCGTTCATGGTCGACCTCGTCCGGAGGAAAGCGCTACGCCCGCGTTTCGTGCAAAGTTACGCGGCTGCGCAGGGTAGCAAAGACGAACGTCCGTTGCACGCGAGGGACCCTTGCCCACCTTTGCAGAGTACGACCGCTACGATGCGCTCGGCCTGGCCGGGCTGGTGAACGCGGGCGAAGTGACCGCGGCCGAGGTGCTGGAGGCGGCGGTGGAGCGCGTCGAAGCGCGCAATCCTGCGGTGACCGTTCGGAGGCGAGGCGGTCCTGTTCCGCCTGGCCGCGCAGCTCGAGCGCGCCCGACCCTGGGCGCAGAAGCTGCCCTCGCTGCCGCAGAGGTCCACATGACGGAGAAGAACCAGCAGATCCTGCTTGCGCGCAGGCCCACCGGCGCGGTCGACGAGGGGAACTTCCGCCTCGTCGAGACCGACGTCCCGCAGCCCGCCGAGGGCCAGTTCCTGGTCCGCAACCTGTATCTCTCGCTCGACCCGTACATGCGCGGGCGCATGAGCGACGCGAAGTCGTACGCGAAGCCAGCGGAAGTGGGCCAGGTGATGGTGGGCGGCGCGGTCGGCGAGGTGGTGGCCTCGCGCCATCCGAAATTCAAACCGGGGGACAACGTGGACGGTCCGTTCGGATGGCAGCTCTACGCGGTCAGCGACGGCAAGGGCGTGCGCAAGATCGAGGACCGCGGCATCCCGCTGTCGGCCTATCTGGGCGTGCTGGGAATGCCGGGCGCGACGGCGTACATCGGGCTGCTCGACATCGGGCAGCCCAAGGCCGGCGAGACGGTAGTCGTCTCGGCCGCATCCGGCGCGGTCGGCGGGGTCGTCGGACAGATCGCGAAGATCCACGGCTGTCGCGCGATCGGCATCGCGGGCGGGACGGACAAGTGCCGGTACGCGGTCGAGGAGCTCGGGTACGACGCGTGCATCGACTACAAGGCAGGGCGCCTCGACGAGGAGCTGCGGCGGGCAGTGCCGGGCGGCGTGGACATCTACTTCGACAACGTGGGCGGCGAGATCAGTGACACCGTATTGCTCCACATGAACGCGTTCTCGCGCATCCCGCTCTGCGGGACGATCTCCGAGTACCAGAGCCAGGAACCCCGCGGCTGGAGGAACGTCCGCAGCCTGCTGGTGAACCGGATCAAGCTGCAGGGCTTCATCGTCTCCGACCGCCTGGACCGCTGGCCGGCGGCTCTCGCCGATCTGGCGCGCTGGGTCTCCGAGGGGCGCATCAAGTACCGCGAGACGGTCGCCGAGGGGCTGCGCAACGCCCCCGCCGCCTTCATCGGAATGCTCTCCGGGAAGAACCTCGGCAAGCAAGTGGTGAAGCTGAGCTGACCTCAACGGTGGAGCACGGCGAGCGCATCCGCGGGCTGGCGGGTGCCGAAGAGCGATTGTCCCAGCAACGTCTCGCCGTCGACCGGTTCGGAGAAGCCGAGCAGGACCTCGGGTTGCGCGCCGTGATCTCCCAATGCCAGCGACCACGCCCATCCGACGCGGACGGCCGTCACAGGTCCCGAGAACGTGCCGCAATCGAACGTGCCGATCGCCAGGAATGCGCCCTCGGTGCGCAGGTCGACCACGCACGAATTCGTGGCGACGCCAAGATCGAGGCGCCACTGGCCGGCGAGACCTTGCGGGAGCTCGCCGGGTGCGGCGGCCGTGCACGCCGCCGCGGCGATCAGCGCGGTGAGCACGATGCAGCGCAGGGACGGTGCCGTCTCCATCTCGCACCTCCGTCTTGTGTCAGTCCAGCAGATCGGGCTCCTCGCGGACCATTTTCTCGTAGAGCGGCTGGAAGCTGAACCAGCCCGCGACCTCCGAGCCGACCTGCGACCGCGTCAGGCGCGCTTGCTCCGGGTCGATCTTCACCGGCTTGCCGGCCGCTTCCGCGAGCAGCTGGGCGTGGCAGCTCCGCTCGAGCGCGAGGAACCAGTAGACGGCCTCGTCCACGGTGCGGCCCACGGTGAGCAGGCCGTGGTTGCGCAGGATGACCGCCTTCTTCTCCCCCAGCGTCTTCGCGATGCGGCGCCCTTCGGAGGTGTCGAGCACGACGCCCGTGTAGTCGTCGAAGAGCGCGTGGTCTTCGAAGAAGGCGCAGGCGTCCTGCGTCAGCGGGTCGAGGAGGCGTCCGAGGGACGACCACGATTTTCCGTACATCGAATGTGCGTGCGCCGCCGCCACGACGTCCGGCCGCGCGGCGTGCACCTGCGAGTGGATGGCGAACGCCGCCGCGTTCACCGGGTGCTTGCCTTCGACGACGTCGCCGTCGTGGTTCACGAGGAGGAGGTCAGATGCCCGGATGTGCCCGAAGTACATTCCGAACGGGTTCACCCAGAAGTGGTCGGTCTTCTCCGGGTCGCGAGCGGTGATGTGCCCCGCCACTCCCTCGTCGAACCCGTAGCGCGCGAACACACGGAACGCCGCCGCGAGCCGCTGCTTGCGGTGCAGGCGCTCCTGCGCGGCGGTCTGGAAATCGGGACGGGGAGGGGCAACCAGAGTCAGCTCGGCCATGTCCGCAGTATACCTCCGCAGCATGGCGCTCGCCCTCGACGACGTGACCGTGCTGGACCTCTCCCACGCGCTGGCCGGACCCTTGGCCACCACGCTGCTCGGCGACTTCGGCGCGCGGGTCGTGAAGGTGGAGCCGCCCGGCGCGGGCGACATCTCCCGCGCCTGGGGACCGCCGTTTCACGGCCGGGACTCGACCTACTTCGTCAACCTGAACCGGAACAAGAAGAGCATCGAGCTCGACTTGAAGCACCCGGAGGGCAAGGAGCTGCTCCTGCGCCTCGCCGAGCGCGCCGACGTCCTCGTCGAAAACTACCGGGTGGGCACCGTGCGCAAGCTCGGCATCGACTACCAAGCGGTCCGCGCGCGGAACTCCGCCATCGTCTACTGCTCCATCTCCGGCTTCGGCCAGACGGGCCCCTATCGCGACCGCGCCGCGATGGATCTCATCGTCCAAGCGGAGAGCGGGATGATCAGCGTCACCGGCGAGCCGGGAAGCCATGGCGTCCGTTGCGGCGTCTCCATCGCCGACATGACCGCCGGCATGCACGCGGCGTTCGGCATCCTCGCCGCGCTCCACTCCCGGCGCCGGACGGGTGGCGGCCAGTTCCTCGACGTCTCGATGCTCGAGAGCCAGCTCGGCCTGCTCGACTCGACCATCGCCACCTACCTGGCGGACGGCGTCGTCCCCACGCCGATGGGAACGGCCTACAAGGCGCTGCTGCCGTACCAGACGTTCCGCACGCGAACGCAGGACATCGCCGTGGCCGTCGGCAGCGACGGGCTATGGCGCACGTTCTGCCCGCTGCTGGGAATCGAGGACATGCGCGACGACCCGCGGTACGCGACCAACCGCGCCCGCAGCGAGAACCGCGAGTCGCTCGTCGCGCGTCTGCAGGAAGTCTTCCTCACCCGGACGTACCGGGAATGGGAGGCACTCCTGCTGCCGGCGGGCATCCCGCTCGGCGCCATCAACTCCATCGACCGCGTCGTCGAGCATCCCCAGGTCGAAGCGCGCGGCGTTCTCGCCGAGTACGAGCACCCGGCCGCCGGCCGGATGCGGTCGGTCTCGCCCTGCTTCCGCATGTCGGAGACGCCGGGCGGAGTGCGCGCGCCTGCGCCGCTGCTCGGAGAGCACACCGCCGAGGTCTTGCGCGACGATCTTGGCCTTTCCGCCGGCGAGATCGAGCGGCTGCGCAAGGCCGGGGCCATCGGCCGCGGCGGCTGAAGGTCCGAACAGGAAGAGCGGCCTCGAGGTTGTCCGCGGCGGACGGCCGATGGTACATCCATCGACCGCCGCGCCCTCCCGCCGGAGGAGGTGCAAGTGGAATTCGCGCTGATCTCGCTCTTGAATGGGGTGACCTACGGGCTGCTGCTGTTCATGCTGTCCAGCGGCCTCACCCTGATCTTCAGCATGATGGGCATCCTCAATTTCGCCCACGCGAGCTTCTACATGCTCGGCGCGTACTTCGCGTACCAGATCAGCGCCAAGATCGGCTTCTGGCCCGCGCTCGTGATCGCGCCCGTCCTGGTCGGCATCCTCGGCGCCGTCATCGAACGCTACGGCATCCGCAAGGCGCACCGGTACGGCCATGTCGCGGAGCTGCTCTTCACCTTCGGGCTCGCGTTCCTCGCCATCGAGGTGGTGCAGCTCGTCTGGGGGAAAGCGGCGGTGGACTACCGCATCCCGGCCTCGCTGTCCGGCACCTGGTTCACGCTCTTCTCTTCCTCGTTCCCCGTCTACAAGGGCTTCATGATGGCGGTGTCGATCGGGATGTTGGTCGCGCTCTACGCGCTGCTGACCTTCACCCGCATCGGCCTCATCGTCCAGGCGGCCCTGTCGCGGCCCGACATGGTGCAGGCGCTCGGGCACGACGTGCCGCGCATTTTCACGCTCGTCTTCGGCGGCGGCTCGGCGCTCGCCGCCATCGCCGGAGTGATCGGCGGGAACGCGTTCGTCACCGAGCCCGCGATGGCCGACGCGCTGGGGCCCATCGTCTTCGTGGTCGTGGTGGTGGGCGGTCTCGGCTCGCTGGCCGGCGCGTTCATCGCCTCGCTCCTCATCGGGATCCTGCAGACCTTCATGGTCGGGACCGACTACTCGCTCGTCGACTTTGCCCGATCCGTCGGGATCCAGATCCACTCCGCCCCGGCGCTCGCCCGCCTCTCCCTGACGCAGCTCGCGGCGATCATGCCGTACATGCTGATGGTCGCCATCCTCATCTTCCGGCCGCGCGGGCTGATGGGAGCGCGCGAGACATGAAGCCCCCGCTCTTCACCTCGAGACGCCTGCTGCTGTGGGGCGGTTACCTGGCGGTGATCCTGCTCGCGCCGCTGTTGTCGCGCTCGGGCTACTGGCTGTCGCTGCTCTCGCAGGTCGCGATCATGACGGTGTTCGCGCTCTCCTTCAACATGCTGCTCGGCCAGACCGGGCTGCTCTCCTTCGGCCATGCCGTCTACTACGGGCTGGGCGCGATGATCACCATGCACGCGCTGATCGCGGTGAATCAGCACGTGGTGCGGATCCCGGTCACCTTGCTTCCGCTGGTTGGCGGGTTGGGCGGGCTCGTGTTCGGCGTGCTGCTCGGCTACGTGACCACGCGCCGGGCCGGGACGACCTTCGCGATGATCTCGCTGGGCATCGGCGAGATGGTGGCGGCGAGCTCGCTCATGTTTCCGGCGTTCTCGGGCGGGGAGGGTGGACTCTCCAGCAACCGCGTCATCGGCAAGGGATGGTTCGGCATCACCTACGGGCCGCAGATCCAGATCTACTACCTGATCGCGGTGTGGGGATTTGCCTGCGTGGTGGCGATGTACGCGCTGGCGCATACGCCGCTCGGCCGGATCGCGAATGCGGTGCGCGACAATCCGGAGCGCGCCGAGTTCGTCGGCTACAACCCGCAAGTGGTGCGGTTCCTGATGGTGGTGCTGGCCGGGTTCTTCGCCGGAGTGGCGGGCGGGCTCACGGCGCTGAACTACGAGATCGTCACCTCGGAGTCGCTGCACGCGTACACCTCCGGGCTGGTGATCATGATGGCCTTCGTGGGCGGCGTCGGCTACTTCTTCGGGCCGATCCTCGGCGCGCTGCTCATCACGGTGCTGCAGATGGCGGTGTCCAGCCTCACCGCGGCCTGGCTCTTCTACTTCGGCCTCCTCTTCCTCGTGGTGGTCCTCTACGCGCCGGGAGGAGTGGCGAGCGTGGTCGTCGAGCACCGCCGGCTCTGGCACGCCGGCGTGCTGGGGAGGCTCGCGCCGGCGTACCTGCTCGCCGCGCTCCCGGTGCTCCTCGTGGGCGCCGGCGTCGTCGCAGTCGTGGAGACGGTCTACCGCCTGATGAAGGAAGACTCGGCGCGGTTGCGCGTCCTGGGGTTCACCCTCGACGCGAGCCGCGGACTGTTCTGGGTCGCGGTCGTCGCGGCGATCGCGCTGGGCATGCTGCTCTTGCGCAAGGTGGCGCGGACCGTCTCGGACGAGCGGCACCGCGCCTACGCGACGTTGCGCCAGGAGCGCACGTGACTGCGCCCGCGCTGCGCCTGGTGGACGTCTGCAAGAGCTTCGGGCGCACCGAGATCGTCCGCGACGTGAACCTCGAGGTGTCCCGCGGCGAGCGGCACGCCATCATCGGTCCGAACGGCGCCGGCAAGTCGACCCTGTTCAACTTGATCAGCGCGCGGTTTCCCGTGAGCGCCGGACGCATCGAGCTGAACGGCGACGACATCACCTCGCTGCGCGCCTTCGAGATCAACCGGCGGGGGCTGAGCCGCAGCTTCCAGATCACCAACATCTTCCACAACCTGACCGTGTTCGACAACGTCCGCTGCGCGGTCCTCTGGTCGCTCGGTTATCGATATTCGTTCTGGCGTCGCCTGTCGGCGCTCGCCGATGCGGCGGACCGCGCCGACGAAGTGATCGAGAAGATCGGCCTGCGCCGCCGGCGCGACACGCTGGCCTCGACGCTCTCGTACGCCGAGCAGCGGGCACTGGAGATTGGCATCACGCTGGCGGGCGGAGCCGACGTGGTGCTGCTCGACGAGCCCACCGCCGGGATGAGCCGCTCGGAGACCGAGGACGCAGTGGCGCTCATCCGCCGGGTCAGCGAAGGCAAGACGCTGGTGATGGTGGAGCACGACATGGGCGTGGTCTTCGGGCTCGCCGACCGGATCTCGGTCCTGGTCTACGGGCGCATCATCGCGACGGGCTCGCCCGCGGAGATCCGCGGAAATCCCGCCGTGCAGGAAGCGTATCTCGGCACGAGCCGCGCCCATGCTTGAGGTCAAGGACCTCCACGCCTTCTACGGCAAGAGCCACGTGCTGCAGGGCGTGGGGTTCTCCGTCGGGCGCGGGGAGATCGTCAGCCTCCTCGGGCGGAACGGCGCGGGGCGCTCCACCACCGTCAAGGCGATCATGGGCCTGGTGACGGCGCGCGGGCAGGTGCGCTTCAAGGGGCAGGAGATCCTCGGGCTGCAGGCGCACGAAGTCGCGCGCCGCGGCGTCGGCTACGTGCCGGAGGACCGCGCCATCTTTCCCGACCTCACCGTGCGGCAGAACCTCATGCTCGGGATGAAGGGGCGCACCGAGAGCGGCAAATGGGGGATGAAGGACGTCTTCCGCATCTTTCCCGGCCTGCAGGCGAGGGCGGACACTCCCGGCGGCGTGCTCTCGGGCGGCGAGCAGCAGATGCTGACGCTGTGCCGGACGCTGATGGGCGATCCGGAGCTGGTCATGATCGACGAGCCGACCGAGGGGCTGGCGCCCAAGACCATCGAGCAGGTCGGCGCGCTGCTCTGGGAGGTGAAGCGGCGCGGGATCTCGGTGCTGCTCGTCGAGCAGAAGCTGACCATCGCGCTGGACGTCTGCGAGCGCCTGTACGTGATGGGGCACGGGCAAATCGTCTTCGAGGGGACGGCGCAGGACCTGCGCGGCAACGAGGCGGTCCGGAAGGAGTGGCTCGAGGTGTGACGGCCGTGCTGCAGGGCGTCCGCGTCCTCGACTTCGGACGCTACATCGCGGGCCCCTACTGCGCGGCGCTGCTGGCGGAGTATGGCGCGGAGGTGATCCGCGTCGAGCGGCGGGGCGGCGGCGAGGACCGGTCGGTGGCGCCGGTCGCGCCGAGCGGCGACGGCGCGCTCTTCCTGCAGATGAACCGGAACAAGCTGTCGTTGACGCTCGATCCGATGCTGGACGAAGGGCGCGAGATCGTGCGGCGGCTCGTGGCGACCTCCGACGTGGTCGTCGCCAACCTGCCGCCCGCCGCGCTCGCGGCGATGCGTCTCGACTACGCGAGCCTGCGCGCCGTGAAGCCCGACGTGATCCTCACCACCGTCTCCGCGTACGGCAGCGACGGGCCGCTCTCGGGCCGGCTCGGCTTCGACGGCATAGGCCAGGCGATGTCGGGCGCCGTGTACATGGGCGGGGAACCCGGCCGGCCTTCGCGAGCAACGGTGACGTGGGTGGACTTCGCGACGGCGCTGCACGCTGCGTTCGGCACGCTGGTGGCGCTGATGTCGCGCGCGAGCACCGGCGCCGGCCAGCTCGTCGAGACGGCGCTGCTCCCCACCGCCGTGGCGCTGAACGGCGTGACGCTCATCGAGCAGGCCGTCCTCGAGCGGAACCGGACGCCCACCGGGAACCGCGGCCAATTCTCCGCGCCGTCGGACGTGTTCCGCACCCGCGACGGGTGGATCCTCTGCCAGGTCTTCGGCAACGCGATGTTCGGCCGCTGGGCGGCCGTGATGGGCGAGGAGCACTGGCGGACCGATCCCCGCTTCCGCGACGACATCTCCCGAGGGGACAACGGAGCGGCGATCTGCGATCGCATGGCGACGTGGTGCGCGGAACGGACCACCGCCGACGCCCTCGCGGCGCTGGAGCGGGCCGGCATCCCGGGCGCGGCGGTGCTCACTCCACGGGACGTCCTGGAAGACCCGCAGGTGCAGGCGACCGGCGTGTTCCAGGCGGTGGAGTTCCCCGGGTTGCAGCGCCCGGTTCCCGTGCCCCGCGCCCCCGTGTGGCTCTCGGAGACGCCCGGGACGATCCGCCGCCGCGCGCCCCTGGTGGGGGAACACACTGACGCCATCCTCGCGAAGCTCGGGTACGAAGCGGACGCGATTGCAGAGCTGCATCGCAAAGGCGTCGTTTGAATGGACATCGCGAGTGCGTCGAGCAGTTCGAGACTGGAGGTCGTTGCGAGTCCGTTTCCACCGCATCGGTGAAATCCTCCCTTACGGAAGATGAGGAGCCGCGGGGATCGTGCTCGCGTCGCCGCCACCCGAACGCAGTGCGTGCACCGAGCGCGATCGCTCGTTGACGAACCAGACGGACATCCGTTAAGTGCGATGCGGTGGACACCGATGAACGAGCGACGTCGAGATGATCGACCTTCCCCCTGATGCGCTGCGGGGTTCCTATCCACCGCTCGTGACGCCGCTGCGGAATGGCGAGGTCGACTTCGAAGTCTACGCGCAGCTCGTCGAGATGCAGGTTCGCGAGGGATCGCAGGGTATCGTCGTCAACGGAACCACGGGCGAGCCCACCACGCTGACGGTGCGCGAGCGCACACGCCTGGTGGCCACGGCGGTGAAGGCCGCGGCACAGCGCATCACGGTCGTGGCAGCGACTGGATCGCAATCGCTGGCGGAGACCCTCGAATTGACGGCGGCTGCGGAAGAGGCTGGCGCGCAGGCGGCGCTCGTGATGACGCCGTACTTCGTCAAGCCGCCGCCCCGCGGGCTCGTGGAGTACTACCTGGAGGTGGGACGACGGACCCGCCTGCCCCTGCTCATCTATCACATCCCGGGTCGCGCCGCGGTCGAGATGAAGCCGGATACCGTGGCGCAAATCGCGGACCGGCTGCCGAACCTCGTCGGCTTGAAGCACGCCGCGAACGATCTCGGATTCGTGACCGCGGTGCTGCACAGGCTGGGCGCCGCATTCCGCATTTTCGGCGGGCTCGAAGAGCTGAGCTTCCCCATGCTGGCCATCGGCGCGAGCGGGTTGATGAATGCGGTGGGCAACATTGCGCCGCGCCGCGTGGCGGACCTGTACCGCGCCGCGGCGCGCGGCGATGCGGTGACTGCCAGGCGATTGCATGAAGATCTGTTCGAGCTGAACCAAGCCGTCTTCTTCGATACGAACCCCATCCCCATCAAGTACATGATGAACCGGCTGGGACTCTTGCCCAACGAGGAGCATCGGCTGCCGATGGTCGGTGCGACCTCCGAGCTGGCCGATCGTCTCGATGGCGTGCTGCGCCGGGCGGGTCTTCTATCGGCGCCGTGAAGCGGCGGACCGCATCACCGAGTTTCACTCACTGAAACGACACTGGCGCCGCCTTCCTGCCAAGCTTGACTTCCTCGGCGGCATGCCGCTCGAATTCCCGCCCGCAAAAGCACGGCAACCGATCCCCGCGGCGCGATCCTGAAAGCCGCGGGCAGGAGGTTCGCTCGATGAGAAAGTCGACCAGCAGGACCCGATTCTCGAAGCTCCGCGTGCTGGCGCTCGCCGCGTCCGCGATCGCCGCGGCGGACCTCGCTCCCGCGCTGGCAACGGACGTCGTTCCACTGCGCGTCATCAAGGACCAGGATCCGAACTTCGATACCCTCTGGGTGGACGTCGTGCACGACGAGATCCTGGTGGGGAACGACGCCCAGGAGACGCTCCAGGTCTACAGCCGGTCGGCCAACGGGCTGGTTGCGCCCTTGCGCGAGATCAAAGGCGAAGCGACGTTCATCACCTATCCCGGGCAAGTGATCGTCGACGCGGCCCACGACGAGATCTGGTCGGTGGGCAACGACATCGCAGACCTCATCACCGTCTACCCGCGCACGGCGGTCGGCAACGTGGCGCCGATCCGGCGGATCGACGGAAAGAAATCGCAGCTCAGGTTCAACCGTTCGTGGGGCATCGCGCTCGATAGCGCGAACGATGAGCTCTTCGCGACGCACCAGAAGCGCAACCAGATCAGCGTCTTCGCTCGCACGATGAACACCGACAAGGACCCGAAGGCGACGGCGAAGCGGACCATCGAGGGGCCGTCCACGGGGCTCGCCGAACCGCACGGCGTCTTCGTCGACAGCAAGGCGAACGAGATCTACGTCGTGAACCTCGGCCGCAAGGTGGTGGAGGACAAGGCCACGGGCCTGCCGGTCGGATCGACGGCGCCGCCGTCCATCACCGTGTACCCGAGGACGGCGCGAGGCGACACAGCGCCGCTGCGCACCATCCACGGCTCCAATACGCAGCTCGACAACGTCAAGCCGATCTTCGTCGATTCCGAGCGTCACGAGATCGTGGTGGCGGACGGCAGCCCGACCGATGCGCTGCTCTTCTTCGATCAGAAGGCGAACGGGAACGCCGCGCCCCTACGGGTCATCCAAGGGAGCGACACCGGGCTCAGCAATCCGACGGGCGTGTTCGTCGACACGAAGCACAACGAAGTGCTGGTCGCCAACTGGAGCAACCACACGATCACCGTCTATCCGCGCGGCGCCGGCGGCAACGTCAAGCCGACCCGCGTGATCTCTCCCACCAAGAGCCGCGTTTCGGTCGGGATCGGCAACCCCGGCGCGATCTACGTCGATCCGGATCGGGACGAAATCGGCGTCCCCAATTGAGTGAGCCATCCCCGCCTGGCCGTGTTTGCCAGGCAAGCAAACGGGCAGGTCGCGCCGCTGCGCGTTCTCGAAGGACAGAAGACGGGCATCAGCCGCAGCCTCCATGGAATCTACGTCGACGTCCCGAACGACGAGATCGTCATTCCCAGCAACGTGGCCGCGGCCATCCTCGTGTTCGGCCGCACGCAGAGCGGCAACACCCCGCCTCGCCGGATGATCCAGGGGTCGCACACGCACCTGCACTCGCCGCAGGGTGTCGCGGTCGACGACAAGCACAATGAGCTCGTCGTCTCCAACGATACCCGGCTGAGCGTCCTGGTATTCGACCGCCTCGCCAACGGCAACGTCGCGCCCTTGCGCGAGATCATCGGCCCCAAGACGGGCATCACGAACCCGCAAGGGATCGTCGTCGATCCCGTGCACGACGAGATCATCGTGTCCGACGAAGGCAAAGCCAAAGCGAACCCGCCCGTCCCGCCGGCGCTGCGGGTCTTCCGGCGGACCGACAATGGCGACGTGGCGCCGCTCCGGGTGATCAGCGGGCCGGACACCGGCATGCTGCGGCCGCGGCAGATCCAGCTCGACACGCAGCGCGACGAGGTGGTGATCGCGGATCGCGGGCTCGTGCAGGAATTCCAGTACGACACGCCGGGCTTCCTCGCCGTGTGGAACCGGACCGACAGCGGAAACGTGGCGCCCAAGAAGCTCATCCGCGGTCCGAAGAGCCAGCTCACGAGCCCGCGCTCCGTCTACGTCGACCCGAAGAACGGCGAATACGGCGCCGGCGACACCAACAGCCATTCGATCATGGTGTTCCCGCGCGATTTTCCCACCGGTCCGAAGCCGTCCGGATAGCACGCGAGCTCGAGCGGCCGGGCTTCGCTTCGAGCCCGGCCACGAGGCGCACCGATGTCGCGCGAGTTGGGAAAGGAGCTGCCCGAAGCGCTGCTCTCGCTGCTGGATGGGCGCGATCTGACTGGCAGGATGGCGAAGGCCATCCTCATTGCGACGGTCGACTCCAATGGTTGGGCGCATCCGGCGCTTCTCTCCTACGGAGAGGTGATCGCCCTCGATGCGCGCAGGCTGCGCGTGGCGACGTACCGCAGCAGCCGCACCACGGCCAATTTGCGCCGTTCGGGGCGCCTCACCTTGTGCCTGATCGAGGCTGGCACGGCTTACTACGTCAAAGCGCAAGCGGTCGAGCAGCGCGCCGATGCCGGGCTTCCCGAGCTGGCGCGATTCGAGGCCGCGGTGGAGCAGGTGCTGGCGGACCAGGCGCGCGACGACCTGGAGCCGGGCGCGCGCATCACGTGCGGCATCGAGTTCGATCCCGGCAGACCTCCCGCGGACGCGCTCGCGGCCTGGGCGGTGGTGCTGAAGGCGCTTCGCGGCTGAGGCGCTCCGCTCGGAAGTTCCATTGCGTGAAACAACGTCCGGCGGCGTGTTGACAGGCGCGTCGCGTCATCTGTAACAGTCACGCTCGCATGACGCAGGCGCCGTCACGCCGGGGGACGCGACGCCCCGCGCAGGAGCCGACGATGATCTGGCAGGACAACCGTGAGTTCATGGAGGCCCTGCGCGCCTCGGGCGACCTGGTGACGATCGGCGACAAGGTAAGCTGGGACCTCGAACTCGGAGCGATCAGCCGGCTCGCCTGCGAGCGGGACGCTCCGGCGGTCTGGTTCAAGCGTATCGCCGACTACCCGGAAGAGCACAGCGTGTTCGCCAACCCGCTCGCCACCTGGCGCCGGGTCGCGATCCTGCTGGGCCTTCCGCCGGAGGCAAGCGTCAAGGAGATCTACCGGGAATACGAGCGCCGCGACCAGGCGCTGATCCCGCCCGTGGAGGTGAAGACCGGCCCCTGCAAGGAGGTCGTCGTCACGGGCAACGACGTCGATGTGTTCCGCCTGCCGGCACCCATGCTCCACGAGGGCGACGGCGGCCGGTACATCGGGACCTGGGACCTGGTGGTCTCGCGCGACCCCGACGCCAACTGGACCAACTGGGGGATCTACCGCTTCATGCTCCACGGCCGCAGGACGCTGACGGGCTTTCCGCGTCCGACCAGCCATCTGGGCAAGATCTTCCAGGAGCGCTACGTCCCCAAGGGTAAGCCGATGCCGATCGCCATCGTCATCGGCGCCGACCCCTTCAGCCATCTGGCGGCCTCGGCCACCGTCGCCCTGGGCACGGACGAGGCCGCGCTGGCCGGAGGCATGCGCGGCGCCCCGGTCGAGCTCGTGCGCTGCGAGACGAGCGACCTGCTGGTCCCGGCCAGCGCCGAGATCGTGCTGGAGGCGGAAGTGCTGCCCGATCGCGTCTCGCTCGAAGGTCCCTATGGAGAGTACCCGGGCTACCGGACCGGCGAGATGGGAAACGGGATCCTCTGCCGCGTCAATGCCATCACGCACCGCCGCCGGCCCATCCTCACCGTGGACGCGACGGGCTTCAAGGACGACAGCACGACCATCACCTCGATGACGGGCGCCATCAGCATCAAGCGGCGACTCGCGAAGCACGCCATCGAGGCCGCCGACGTCTACGTGCCCGCGGAAACGGCGGTCCATGCGGCGGTGGTCTCCGTCCCGCGCGGCGGTCCGGACGTCTGCCGCAAGATCGTCGAAATCCTCACCTCGCGCCGGGCCCTTCTCTCGAAGATCTTCGTCGTCGAAACGGACGTCGACCCCTTCGACATGGAGGCCGTGATGCACGCGTTCGCCACGCAGTGCCATCCGGCCAGGGGCATCCACGTGGTCGAGTACGAGGGCCGCGCGAACACGCTGACACCCTGCTACAGCCAGGAGGAGCGCCTGGCGAAGCGCGGAGCGACGGTGGGCTTCGATTGCACCTGGCCCCCCGACTGGTCGCGCGAGTGGGACGTGCCGGTGAGGGCGACGTTCAACTGCATCTTCCCGGAGGCGGTGCGCCAGCGGGTTTTGCGCAACTGGAAGGCGTACGGGTTCGATCAGGATGGCCGGCGGGACCGTTGACCGCGTGGCGTGGCTTCCCGATCGATCGAGAAGCAAGGGGTTGCGGATGGACCTTCCTCGACTTCGCTCCTTCGCCGCGGCGTTGGGTTGTGCGTGCGCCGTCTCGACGGTCGCGGCCAACGACGGCGCGGCAGCGGGGAAAACCGACGGGTTCTCCGCGATGGGCGTGCGGCGGATCTCCCCGCCCGTTCCGGTCGGCAGTGTCGTGCTGCACGAGACCGACGGACGTCCACTCCCGTTGTCCGCCTTCCGTGGGAAGGCCGTGCTGCTCGAGTTCTTCCTACCCGGTTGACTGCCCTGCCAGCGGGAGGTTCCCGCTGTCGCAGCCCTTCAGCATGAATTCAACGACCAGGGGTTGGTCATGATCGCGATCGATCTCGACGACGATCGCGCCGCCCTCGATGCGTTCCGCGACAAGTACGGAACGTCGTTTCCCGTCGCCCTCGAGAACGACGATCGCATGAGGGAGGCGTTTGGCGTCCGCGGCTGCCCCGCGACCGTGATCATCGACCGGAAGGGGCGGATGGTGGGTCGCGCCGGCGGCGGCGACGGCGACTGGACGAGCGACGCGGCGCGGACCCTGGCAAGGTCGCTGCTCGGAACCCGGACGGCGTCCGGCCCGGCACGCGGGCGCACGAGGCACGCGCGCAAGTCGGTGCATCTCATGACCGCCGTGGCGCCGAACGACGCGAAGCTGAACGAGATCCTCGACGAGGCCGCGACCTCGCTCAAGTCGGGCGACGAGGTGAAGATCCTCTTCGACGCGCAAAGCGTCGGTGCGCTGCGGATGAACGCGCACAGGACGCCCCTCGAAGATGCGCCGTTCACGGACGCGCAGCGGCGTGCCGCGGCGACGCGGCTCGGCGTTTCGAAGTCGGCTGCCCCGCGCAACCAGCTCGAGTACATCGAGCTGCTGGCACAACGGGGAGCGAAGGTGCTCGTCAACGAAAACGCCGTTCACGCCTTCGGTCTCGCCGACGACGAGATCCACCCGATCGCGAAGCGCATCCCGGTCGAGGACATGGAGAAGGTCGTCGACGATTCGGACGCCTGCCTCAACTACAGCCGCGAGTAGCGCCGCGCGGACCATGGATCGGACTCGCAACGACGTCGGATGGAGAGGCAATGCCGGAGCCAAAGCGCGATTGGGAGACGTTCGTTCGCAGCCGTGACCAGCTCGAGGAGGGCGTTCCGATACCCCTCGTCCTCGTCGACTTGACGCCCGGCCCCGGAAAGTATTCCTTGCGGCACGCCGTGGTCGTGATCGATCGGCGACGTGACGCGTTTCCGGACGGCGACGTTCTGTGGGTGAGGACCCCGGTCGGAGTCAAGCTGCCTTTGCCCTACGGGATGCGCATCGTCCGTGAGCTGCCCTCCGAGCTGCCCGGGATCGGCTACCGTGACGCGTTCGAAGCCCTCCGCATCGCGGCCAATGGCTAGCCTGCCGACCTCGTTCGCCGACTATTGGGACCGCCACGCGCGCCACCGCGGCGAACGGACGGCAGTCGCGGATCGCCGGCGCTCGCTGAGCTGGCGCGAGGCGTCCGAGTCGAGCCGCGCGATCGCGCGTGGCCTCGCGGTGCTGGGAATCGAGCGCGGGGCGGTCGTTGCCTGCTGGTTGCCGAACTGGGTGGAATCGTACGTGGTTCGCATCGCGTGCGAACGGGCCGGTCTCATCTGGCTTCCCATCGCTGCCAGGCTGCGCGAATGGGAGCTGCAGAAGATCCTGGAACGCTCCAACCCCGCCGCCCTCATCGTGCCGGATCGCTTTCACGATCGGGACTACCTGGCGGAGGCGCAGGCGCTGATCGCGCAATTGCGCAACCCGCCGCGCGTCGTCGTCGCCGGCGGCGCGCCCGCTGCTCCGGGATCCCTCGAGGACGTCGCCCGGCTCGGGAACGGGGCTGCCGCTCGGTCGCTTCCCGAGATCGCGCCCGACGAGGCGCTGGTGATCCTTCCCACCTCGGGCAGCACGGGGATCCCCAAGTTCGCCCAATTCCGCGTGTCGACC
>JBJMQJ010000469.1:0-7207 GCA_045802765.1 Myxococcales bacterium | reverse complement strand
TGAGGCTCGGCCAGGTGCACCGCAATACCTTCCTGAACGCGCCGGAGGTCATCGCGCACGGCGGCGCGCTGCTCGCCCGGCCGCATGTGTACTGCGCGGGGCAGATCACCGGCGTGGAGGGTTATGTGGAGAGCGCCGCGTCGGGACACCTGGCGGCCCGGCGTGTGCTGGCGCGGTTGGGGGGAACGGAGTTCGTGCCTCCGCCCGGCACCACGGCGGTTGGGGCGCTGCTCCGGCACGTCAGCGGCGAGGCCCATCCGCCCGGCTACGAGTACCAGCCGACCAACGTGGTGCACGCGCTCTTCGAGCCGCTCCCGGAACGGCACCGCAAGCAGGAGCGCAAAGCGCGGATGCTCGCCCGCGCCCGCCGCGACCTTGCCGCCTGGGCGGCGCGGAACGACGTGGCGCTCGCTCCCGAACCGGCTTCATGGCCTTCCAGCGAACTGCGGCCGCAGTAGCGATCCTCTGCGCCGCCTGCACCCAGGGTCCGCCCGGGCGGAAGCTGGCGTCGGGCATCGCGCGCGGGCTGATCGCGCGGGAGGGCGCGGCGGCGTTCCTGCTGAACGCGGCCCATCCCGACGACCGCGCGATTCCGGAGGATCTGCTCGCCGGCGATCTGTGGCTGGACGACCGCAAGGTCGGAACGGGAGTGTCCTCGCAAGACGGCTCGTATGCCTTCTCCCCGGCCGGGGCCGATCTGGCGTTCCTGGCCGCATGGCGATTTCGCGAAGGGGAGGGCGAGCTCTGGGTCGTTTCGGGGCGAGGAGAGCCTCGGCAGGTGGCGAAGGGAGCGCGCTCCTTCGCCTGGTCGTCCCGGGGAGAGCTGGCCTTCGCCGCCGGGGACCGGGTCGGCGTCGGCGGGCATACCGTCGCTCTTCCCGCGGTGCAGGCCGTGGCCTGGTCGCCGGATGGGACGCGGCTGGCGGCCCGCGCGGCGGCTGCCGCGGGAGGGAAGCTCTGGCTGCTCGACCCGCGCACCGGCGCGGCCCGGGAGGTCGCCATCGCCACGTCGGATTTCGCTTTTGCTCCCGACGGCGGCATCGCGGCGCTGGGGCCTCCGCCGGCCAAGGGCGGAGATCGCCCGCTCTTGATCGACGGCAAACCGGCGGCGACGGCGACCGCATTCGCCTTCTCGCCGGACGGCCGCGAGGTTGCGCTGCTCTCGACGGAGAAGCAGCCGGGCGAAGCTGCCGGTGAGCTCTACCGGATGCCGCGCTCCGGCGGTGCCCCCCGTCTGGTCGGGTCGCGGGTGACCGACTGGCGCTGGAGCGCCGGCGGAGACCTCCTCTTCCTGGCGCGATTCGAGCTGCGGTCGCGCGCAGGCGCCCTGACCGTCTCCCCTCCAGCGGGAGCGCCCCGGGAGATCGCACAGCGGGTCCAGAGCTTCTCGGTCTTCGGGCGCCGCCTGATCTACCTCGTCCAGGCGCCGCAGAAGGGCGATTTCAAGCTCGAGCTCTGGGCGGCGGATCTCGCCTCCCCGGACGTCGCGCCCCACCGCGTCGACGAGGGCGCGTACGGCTGGCAGCTCTCGCCCGACGGCTCGACCATCTATTACAAAGCGCGCTGCGCCGGAGGATCGCGCAGCTGCTCCTTGCTGCGCGCCCCGTTCGCCGGAGGCGCTTCCGAGCTGATGGCCGCGAACGTGGCCGGCTTCGATCTCTCCCGCAACGGGGAGCGCGTCCTGGTGCAGCAGCCGCATCGCGGAGCGTCTCGCGCCGTCGATCTGGCGGTCGTCCCCGCGACGGGGCCTCCGCTCGACCGGGTGAAGACGTTGGTGGAAGAAGCGGACCCGAGCTCGCGGTTCGCCGCCGACGCCGGCGGCCGCGTCGTCTACGCGCTGCTGGCCGCGGGAAAGGGCGGCGTGTTTCTGGCCGAGGTCCCCTGAGGCCGGCAGAATCGGCGCATGCGCTCCGAGATCGCGGAGTTCGCTTCCCATCTGCTCCAGGTCGAGCGCGCCTCCGTGCACACGCGGCGCGCGTACGCGTCGGATCTCTCCCAGCTGGCCGTCTTCCTGGAAGAGCGAGGCAGCTCGCTGGACACCGCGACCCGCGACGATCTGCGCGCATTCCTCGCCTCGCGCTTCTCCGCCAGCTCTCCGGCGACGCTGGCCCGCAAACAGGCCAGCATCCGGGCGTTCTACGCGCATCGCGTGCGGATGGGATACATCGCGGACAGTCCGGCCCGGCGGCTGGCGCTTCCGAAGCGCCGCGTTTCGCTCCCGAACGTCGTCTCGGTGGACGACTGCTTTGCCGTCCTGGAAACACCGCCGCGCACCAGCGCGGCGGGATTGCGCGACCGGGCAGCGCTGGAGCTGCTCTACAGCGCCGGTCTGCGTGTCTCCGAGCTGGTTGGTCTCGACCTCGAGGACGTGGCGAACGATCATCTCCGGGTGCGTGGCAAAGGGAACAAAGAGAGGATCGTGCCGCTGGTGCGCACCGCGCGTGCCGCCATCGACGCGTACCTGGCGCGACGAGGCGCACTGCAGCCGAAGGACTCCGCGCTGTTCCTGAACCGGCGCGGCGGCCGTCTCACCGCGCGCAGCGTGGCCCGCCATCTCGATCGCACCGCCCTCATCGCCGGCGTTCGCCGGCACGTCCATCCCCATGCGCTCCGGCACAGCTTCGCTACCCACTTGCTCGACATGGGCGCGGACCTGCGCGGCATCCAGGAGCTGCTCGGGCACGCCTCGCTCTCCACCACCCAGCGCTACACCCACGTCTCCGCGGAGCGGATGCTGCAGATCTACGAGGACGCGCACCCGCGGGCGCGCAAGAAGTGAGGCTCAGCCGCGGTCGCGGCGCCTGCGGGCGATCTCCAGCTGCCCCTCGAGGAACGAGCGCATCGAGGTGCCTTCCGCCGCGAGCTGCTGGGGAACGAAGGAGGCGCGGGTCAGGCCGGGCAGGGTGTTGAGCTCGAGAAAGACGGGTCCCTGGGCCGAGGCGATGACGTCGGTGCGCGAGTACCCCTCGCAGCCGAGCGCGCGGTGCGCGGCGAGCGCCAGGTCCTGCGCGGCGCGCGAGACGTCCACCGGGACCTCCGCCGGCGTGATCTCGCGGGTGCCCTTGCCCAGGTACTTGCCCTCGTAGTCGAAGGCGCGACCCTGCTCCAGCCGGACTTCGCTGGGGGGAAGCGCGCGGGAGCCCTTCGGGCCGTCCACGACGCCGACGGTCAGCTCGGCGCCGGAGATGAATTCCTCAGCCAGGTACGGTTCACCGGACGCCTCGATCCCCCGGGCGGCCGTCTCCACCGCGGACTCGTCGAGGAGATGATAGAGCCCCACGCTGCTTCCGCCGGCGACGGGCTTGGCCACCACGCGGCCGTAGATCGCCAGCATCTCCCGCAGCTCCTTGCGCATGACCTTCGGGTCCTTGGAGAGATGCACCGAGCGCGCGATGCGCACGCCGGCCGCGCCGGCGATCTGTTTCGCCACTTCCTTGTCGAAGGCGCGCGCGGAAGCTTCCGCTCCGGGCCCGGTAAACGCGATGCGACGCGCCTCCAGCATCCGCTGGAGGGTTCCGTCCTCGCCTTCGCCACCGTGGAAGGCGAGGAAGAAGACGCGCCCGGGTTGGCTGTCGATCGCCGCCACGACCGAGGGGAATTCCGCCGCCGCGGCGGGAAGGAAGTCCCGCTCGAAGGGACGCTCGAAGCCGGCCAGTTCCTCCCGGCCCACCCGGTGGACCGCGCCCGAAGGAGCGAGGAACCAGGCCTCCGCTTCGTCGAGGAACCCGGAGACATTCTGGGCGGAGGCGACGGACACCCGCCGCTCGTTGCTGGTCCCGCCGAAGAAGATGATGGCGCCGGAGCCGGACATGAGCGCCAACCTAGCATCGCACGTGCCAGCCCGCAGCGTTACGATGGCAAGGATGCGGATCCGCTCGACGACCGTGGTGTGCGTGCGCAGGGACGGGAAGGTGGCCTTGGGCGCCGACGGCCAGGTCACGCTGGACAAGACGGTGCTGAAGCACGGAGCGAAGAAGCTCCGCCGACTGGGAGACGGGTCGGTCCTGGCCGGCTTCGCCGGCGCCACCGCCGACGCCTTCACGCTCTTCGAGCGGTTCGAGGCAAAGCTGAAGGATTTCAACAAGAACCTCGCCCGGGCGGCGGTCGAGCTGGCCAAGGATTGGCGCACCGATCGGTTCCTGCGCCGGCTGGAGGCGCTCCTGGTGGTGGCGGACAAGGAGCGCACCCTCATCCTCTCCGGCACCGGCGACGTGGTGGAGCCGGACGAAGGAGTGGCCGCCATCGGCAGCGGAGGGCCGTTCGCCCAGGCCGCCGCGCTCGCGCTGCTCAAGCACTCCCAGCTGGGAGCGAAGGAGATCGCCGAGGAGGCGCTCCGGATCGCCGGCCGGATCTGCATCTACACCAACGACCAGATCTCCATCGAGGAGCTATGACCGCCGGGAGAGATTTGACTCCGCGCGAGATCGTCGCGGAGCTGGACCGCTACATCGTCGGCCAGGACGCCGCCAAGCGCGCCGTGGCCATCGCCCTGCGCAATCGCTGGAGGCGCTTCCGCCTTGCTCCCGAGATGCGGGACGAGGTGATGCCAAAGAACATCGTCCTGGTCGGTCCGACGGGCGTGGGGAAGACGGAGATCGCGCGGCGTCTGGCCCGGCTGGCCGGGGCCCCGTTCGTAAAGGTGGAGGCGTCCAAGTTCACCGAGGTCGGATACGTCGGCAAGGACGTGGACTCGATGATCCGCGACCTGGCGGAGGCGGGCGTCGCGCTGGTGCGCGAGGAGCGGCAGAAGGACGTCCAGCCGCGCGCCGAGGAGCTGGCCGAGGAGCGGCTCCTGGACCTGCTCCTTCCCGGGTCGCGCGACAGCACCCGCGAGAAGCTGCGCGGGATGCTCCGCGCCGGTGGGCTCGACGATCGGACCGTGGAGGTCGACGTGCAGGAGCGGACCACGCCCACCATGCAGATCTTCGGCACGCAGGGCATGGAGGAGATGGGGCTCAACCTGCAAGAAATGCTCGGCAACCTGCCCTTCGGGAAGAAGAGCAAGAAGCGCAAGCTCTCGGTGCCCGAGGCCCGGCGCCTGCTGGCGCAGGACGAGGCGGAGAAGCTGGTCGACAAGGAGACGGTCGTCCGCGAGGCGCTGGAGCGCGTCCAGTCGAACGGGATCGTCTTCATCGACGAGATCGACAAGGTGGCGCTGCCCGCCGGGCAGGCCCATGGCCCCGACGTCTCGCGCGGAGGCGTGCAGCGGGACCTCTTGCCCATCGTCGAGGGAAGCACCGTCAACACCAAGTACGGGCCGGTGAAGACCGACCACGTGCTCTTCATCGCCGCCGGCGCGTTCCACCTGGCGAAGGTCAGCGACCTGCTCCCCGAGCTGCAGGGCCGCTTCCCCATCCGCGTCGAGCTGGAAGCGCTGTCCCAGGCGGACCTGGTGCGCATCCTGGCCGAGCCGCGCAACGCGCTCACCCGCCAATACACCGCGCTCTTGGGCGCGGAAGGCGTCGAGCTGGTCTTCGAGAACAGCGGGATCGAGGAGCTGGCCAAGGTCGCGCAGGAGATGAACACGCGCGCGCAGAACATCGGGGCACGCCGGCTTCACACCGTGCTGGAGAAGATGCTCGAGGACGTTTCCTTCGCGGCGCCCGACTACGCCGGCAAGACCATCCGCGTCGATTCGAAGTACGTGCGGGAGAAGCTCGATCCCGTCCTGAAGGACGAAGACCTCTCGCGCTACATCCTCTGAACGTCGGAGTTCCGGGACACAATACGCAATTCGTCACATCGATCCCCGCCCGGGACGCGAGTTGATGATTGGGAGAGTTGCGTACGGTCCCGAGGGCGCCCCCAAGTCTCGGGCTAGCTGCGGGGGACGGCGCGCTTCGCGACCGGCTTCTCGCGGCCCTCGATCTGGACCACTCCTTGCTCGAGCAGCTCGCAGAGGATGCGGGCAGTGTCCAGCCGCTTGAGGCCGCAGATCGCGTAGAGATCGTCGAAGGTGACTTCGCCGTCGATCTGCGCCAGCACGAAGCCCGCGCGCGGGTCCAGGTTCAGCCAGATGATCTCGTCGGGCGGGATCGCGGTCTTGGGGCGCGCGTCCATCGCGCCGATCTTGCTCTCGAACATGAGGGTGAGGTTGTGCTCGCAGGACTCGTGCAGCTTGAGCGCATCCGCGTCGTTGGGTTTGCGCTCGAGCACCTTTTGCAGCAGCTCGAGGGCGCCGGAGAAGTCGTTGAGCCCGACCAGCTCCCGCGCGCCGCGCATCCAGACTTCGGTCTCGTCGTCGGCCGCTACCTGCTTCTGCGGCGCGTCCTTGTGGATCGACCAGGCGGCGTTGCCGCCGTCGCCGGTCATCTCCGGTTGGGGGATCGCCAGCGATGGGCCGTCGTCCCAGGGACTGCCCGCCGGAGGCGGTGGACCGGCTTTCGCCGCGGGAGGAGCGGCAGCCTTCGGGTTCGCGGCGGGCTTGGAATTTGCGGGCGGCTTCCTGGCACGCGCCGCGGACGCCGCCGGAGCGGATTTCTGGGCCGGCGGTGACGCCGGAGCCGCCGGTTGCGACGGCAGCCAGGGATGGGGAGCGGCCACCGGAGCCGTGGCGCGATTGCCAGGCGCCATCACGGCGTGGATCCGCTCCAGCGCCGAGCGGAGGAACTCGCGCGCTCGCAGGTTGGTGGGCTCTAGCAGATAGGCCTCTTCCCACGCCCGCACGGCGTCGAGCATGCGCCCCTTGCGATAGTGGTCGAGGCCCTCGAGGAGGAGGGCCGAGAATCGGTTTGCGACCTGGGCCATCTACGGAGCTCCCTTGCCCCGCTCCAGGGCGCCCTTCAAGGCCTCCAGCATGCGCTCGAGCCGCTCGAGCGAGGCCGCCAGCGCTGCGCTCTCCTTCTGCGCGAGCTGGAGGCGCGCGACCGAGAGCGCCGCCTGGGCCTTCTCCAGCGGCTCCTGGCTGAGCCCGTTCTGCGCAGCCCGGGTGAGGCGCGGCCAGATGGCCTCGAACTCCTTGAACAGCTCCTCCGCGCGCACCTTCCGGTCCTGGAAGTTGGGGTCCTCCTTCTGCCCCAGCATCCAGTCCTCGTTCTTCTGCGCGGCCTTCTGGATCTCCTCCTCGGTGAGGCCGGAGGAAGCAGTGACGGTGATGCTCTGCCGCGCGCCGGTCTGCACGTCGAGCGCCGAGACCGAGACGATGCCGTCGGCGCTGATGTCGAAGATCACGTCGATGTCCACCGTGCCGCGCGGCGCCGCCCGCAGG
>JBJMQJ010000468.1:0-6232 GCA_045802765.1 Myxococcales bacterium | reverse complement strand
CAATGGGCGGAGTTCCTCCGCGAAGGTGGACTGCGCCGCGCGGCGCTCGCCGGCTTCTGCACCGGCCTCGCCGTGGCGGTGCTGCAGAAGGCGCTGGTGTTCGCGGGGCTCTTGGCGCTCGGGACCGTGCCGTTCGCGCTCGCCGGACGGGAGCAGCTCTTGCGCGCATTGCGCGGCGGAGCAGTCGCCGCGGGCGCGGCCCTCCTGCCGCTCTTTGCGCTCGCCGTCGCCGTGCGGCGTGCCGGGCTCTGGGACGATTTCGTCTTCTGGAACTATACGTTCAACCGCTTCTACTACCTGGCAACGCGCTTCGACGGTCCCTCGGCCGCGGCCATCCTCGGCGTCTCGATCGCCGAAGACCCGCTGCTGTGGCTGGGCGGACTCGCCGGCTTGGCGATCGCCCTCCGGCGGTATCGCGATCTCGCCGCGAAGCCCGAGCTGGCCCTCGCCGCGGCGGTGGTGATCGGCATCCTCGCTTCGGTGGCGCAGAGCCGCTGGCCGTTCAGCCACAATCTCTTGCTCATGCAGCCGGCGCTCGCCTTGCTGGCGGTGGTCGCGCTCGAGGAGATAAAGGCAGCGCGCTGGCGGGCGGCGGCCGGGGTCGTCCTCCTGCTTCTCGTCGCCAAGCTCGGCGTGCTCTGCTTCACCTACGACGAGGGCCACGGCAACTTCCGCGTGCAGCAGCGCATCTTGTCGATGACCGGTCCGTCCGATCCGGTCGCCGCGGCGCCGCCGTACAACCCGATCTTCCGCCGCGACTCGTTCTTCTTCTGGTACGTCCCGCTGAACAACGCGCAGGCCTTCGCCGAGCTGTGCCGGCGCACGGCCTGTCCGGCGGGGAAGCTCGAGCACGACGCGGAGGCGTGGCGCACGGATCCACCGGCCATGGTGTACCTGCCAGCGGACGAACCGAGCTGGGCCCCGGTCGGGTTCGACGCGCACCGCTCGGAGTACCTCCAGACCGAGGAGCCGGGTCTATGGCGCCGCATCCCTGGGACCGGGACTCGCGCTGAGCGGAGGTAGCGGCGGCTTTCGCGTTGGTGACGCGTCGCGTCCCGGCCGGGACGGATGGCCCGTTGGGTCTGATAAGAATGATTACGTCAACTCGATGTGGCGCCGACCTAACGCTGGTCCGGGCCGGACTGCGCCGGGCACGTGTGCTGCGGGTCCGTGTCGTCCGGACCACACAGGGGCCCTGACCCGCCGATCGTGATCACCGCCGGCGCGGGGCCTGAGCCAACCTGCGGTCCAACAATGTCCACCGATCCATTTCCCGTGACGTAGCGCAGACCGCAGCCGGACAAAGCCACCAATGCGACCAGCATCAGACGAGGCATGGCTCCCCCTCGCTTTCATCGTATGCGCCAATCGGCGGACGCGCCACATGGAGCCAGCGCGCACGTTAGGCGAATCACGACCACATCCTGCCGCGGTTCATCAGCGCACCAGCTTCAAACGGATGCGGAAGGTGTACTCGACCTCGATGGCGTGGCCGTCCGCGAGCCGCGCCGGCGTGTACCGCCGCCGCAGCAGCGCGTCGACGACCGCGCCCTCCATGTACGGAAGCCCTTCGACGACGCGGCAGTCGCGAACGACGCCCAGCGCGGTGATGACGCACTTCACCACCATGACGCCCTGCACGTCATGGGCGCGCGCCAGGTAGGTGTATTCGGGATCCGGTCCGGACAGGCGCTCGGGCGGCATCATGAGCGCGTCGTCGTACTCGATCGGTCCATCGGCATTGGTGGGAAGCCCGGTTCCGATGCCGCCGCGCGCGGTGTTGCCCGTGGCGCCCAGCACGCCGTCGGGTCGCGCCCGTTCCTCCAGCGCTGGGGCTGACGCGGGGCGCTCGGCTTCGGGCGGCGGCGCTACGGCCGGGAGCGCCACGGGCGGCACGAGCGCGACCGCCGCGGCGATCGGACGCCGCACCGCCTGCCGTTTCGGCCTGGGTGGCTTCGGCGCCGGAGCAGGCCCCAGCGGAGCCGCCGCCGGAGCGGACCGCCGCGGGTGGAGGATCACGAACACGCCCTTCGGACTCGCGACCGCAGCGCCGTGGAAGCGGGCCATCGTCGGGACGAGGCCCGCCGCCAGCAGGTGCAGCGCGAGGGACACCGCCGCCGGAACGCCGAAGCGCCGGCGGACATCGGCAGGGATCGCCACCGAGTCGAACATCGCGCCGCTCCCCGGCGCGGCAGCGTATCGCATTCCGTCAACCCGGCGGAGGTGAGGTGCGAGTTTGCGTGCAATCGTGGAGAATGGTGCGCAGGGGTGACACATGGCTGGTCTTCGCTTCCGAGGCGCTGCTGTGGTGTTGGGTTCGCTCGTCGTGGCCGCCGCGCCGCTCCCCGCCGCGGCGAAGCATCACGTGCTCCGCGCGACTCCGGAGAACGTGCAGTGGGGTTGGCTCGATCCCAAGGAGCCGCCCAAGCTGACCATCCAGTCGGGCGACACCGTCTCCATCGAGACGCTGATGCACGCCAAGGACCAGATCAAGCCCGGCGCCACGATGGAGAAGATCGTCGAGCTGCGCAAGGCGAACCCCGGCGGCGGGCCGCACTCGCTCACCGGACCGATCTTCGTGCAGGGAGCCGAGCCCGGCGACGTGATGGAGATCCGCATCCTCAAGATCGTGCCGAAGACGGTGGGCACGAACTTCAACCTTCCCGGCAAGGAGTTCCCCACCATCGGCGCGCTGGCGGCGGAGTTTCCCGAGGGGCACGTCGAGTACTTCACGCTGGACGTGAAGAACAAGCGCGTCGAGTTCGCGCCGGGGATCGTCCTGCCGCTGCGTCCGTTTCCCGGGACGCTCGCGGTCGGCATCGACCCGGACGACCCTTCGCCGCGCAAGGGTGGCGTGAAGGACGACCCGATGGCGCCCGTGAGCACCATCCGCCCGTGGAAGAACGGCTCGAACATGGACATCAACGAGCTGCAGGAGGGCTCGACCATCTTCATCCCCGTCTTCCTCAAGGGCGGGCTGATCTGGACGGGCGACTCGCACTGCCTGCAGGGCAACGGAGAGGTGAACCTGACCGCCCTGGAGTGCTCGTACGAGGAGATCCGGCTGCAGCCGATCGTGCGCAAGGACATGAAGCTCACCTGGCCGCGCATCGAGACGAAGACCCACTGGATCACGGTCGGGTTCGACGAGAGCCTGGACAAGGCGATGGTGAACGCCGTCCGCGAGGAGGTCGACTTCCTCGCCACGGTGAAGGGAGTCGATCGCGCCAAGGCCTATGGCCTCGCCTCGATGGTCGGCGACTGCCGCGTCAGCCAGGTGGTGGACGTGCGCAAGGGCGTGCACTGCATGATTCCCAAGGACATCTTCAAGGGACAGCAGAAGCAGGAGGCGGCCAGACAGTAGATCGCGCCGGGGTCAATCGAGCGCGGGCGCGGGCAGCTGCCCCGCCACCTCGAACTGCGCGCGCGGGAAGGCGTGGCGTCGCTCCGGACCGAGCAGGGTCCGGGCGCGAAACGCGGCGCCGGTGCGGTTCGCGGTGCAGGTCCACGGCTCCTCGCGCAGCGGCCGCCCGGGGCGGAACACGTTCTCGAAGACGGCGACGTTCAGCCGCCGCCCTTCCGCGCGCGCGGAGACGTAGAGGCAGGCCTCCACCCCCGCCGCGCGCATCTCGGCGCCCAGCCGCTGCGCGGGGGCGTAGCGGGTGGGCGACGAGATCTGCGCCTCGTGCGCGCGGAACGGCGGATCCGAGAGATCCACGCCGCTCGCGGCGGAGATCCCGAACCAGAAGGCGGTGAGGTCGAGGTGCAGATCGCCCAGGTCGGCGGAAGAGCCCTCCAGGAAGACGAGCCGGTAGTAAGCGACCTCGGCGAGCGCGGTGGGCAGCTCGCGGGAGCCGTAGAGGACGCCGCGCTCCATGCGGGTGCCGAAGCGGGACCCGTTGCGCAGCGGCGGGTGGCGGAACGGCGTGTAGAGCAGGTAGTGCAGCCCCTCGAAGCCGGCCGGGACGGGGAGCTTGGCGCGGCGGTCGATCAGCTCCTCGAGCACCTCCTGCTCGGCGTCGGAATCGACCAGCTTGCGGGTCGAGTTGCGGAACTGGGCCTCGACCACGCGGCAGAAGCGGCCGCGCAAGGCGCGGACCTCAGAGGGTCCCGCGCATCGCGTCCAGATACTCGGCGACACGGAGCAGCCCCGGGGTGGAGGCGATCAGCGCCCGCGGCGCGTGGCCGCCGAGATGCGCGTTGGGCGCCTCGAGCCAGCGCCGCGCCTTGCCCTCGTCGCCCCCGACCAGGGTGTCCAGGCTGCGGAAGAGCCGCAGGAGGAGGAGCGCATGCCGGCCCTCGGCCGACTCCGGCATGACCGGGCGCTCGCCGGCGAAGGTGCGCGAGACGCTGGCGGCGCTGGTGCCGAGCACGTCCGCCATCTCGGCCTGCGAGAGCGCGAGCCGCTGCGCGGCGCGCACCAGCGCCTTGGCCACCACGGCCTCCGCCTGGGGCTTCCGATCGGGGACGAGCAACGGTTCCCGTTTCATGCAATTGAAAGGATATCCGCCTGTCGTTTCGATTGCAAGTCCGGTCAGAAGCGGTACGCCGCCCCTACGGTGAAGGTGCCGGAGAGGGTCGACTGGCGGGCGGAATCGACGTCCTTCTGGCCGCTGACGCCCGCCCACGCCCGGAACCAGCGCGTGAACTTGTACTGCGCCTTCACGCCGGCGGCGGTGGTCCCCTCGCCGGTGCCGGGCATGTATCGGCCGCCTTGCGCCCACAGCTTGAGGGAGAAGCTTCCGAAGCGGTGAGCGACCTCGGGCCGGACGAGATAGTGCAAGGGGGCGATCGGCACTCCGGCGCCGGCCGACCCGGTCCGGGCGGCGCCGCCCACGCTGAAGTAGCCGACGCTCCTCGGGTCGTCGGCGTACGCGTAATAGTCGAGGTTGAGGCTCAGGTCGGTGTCGCCGAAGAGAGTCGCGGTGGCTCCTCCCGAGAGCCTCGCCGAACGCAGCTCGGCGGAAGCCCGCACCTCGTTGACCAGGATCAGCCCCCCGCGATCGATCTGCGCCGCCTCCAGCCGCTGCAGGGTCTCGAAGCGGTTCAGCGCCAGCGCGGCCGTGAACGACCATTCCAGCGGCGACTCCCCCGCCGTGTCGTAGCCCGCCAGCAGCTCGGCATAGGCGCTGTCGTTCGTGATGCGGATGAGGCCCTCCGCGTTCGCCGGCCTGCCCGTCGAGGGATCCGTCACGGTGACGGCGACGACCGTGCTGGTGGTGCTCCGGGGGGAGAACCCGAGCGTCCCTCCCAGCGTCCAGTTCTCCGTCACCTCCCAGTCGACGCTCGCGCTGAAGTCGGCGACCATCCCGCCGCGTTCCTGGAACGAGATCGGGGTCCCCGAGGGAGGTCCCGCCGGCTCTTCGAACGTGATCTGCGCGTCGGCGGTGACGGTCCACTGCTCGCCCACGTCGAAGGTCGCGCGGAGCAGGTCGGAGATGCTGCCCGTCCGCGGGTTCTGCGGGTTCGCCTGCGTGACCCCGACGATTAGCTGGTCGCTGACGCTGTTCGCCCGCGCCGCGACGGCGAAAAGCAAGGCGGAAGCACAGCCTGCGAGCCGCATGCTTGTGGGCCCCTCCCCCGCCCTACTCCCATTCGATGGTGGCGGGCGGCTTGGAAGAGACGTCGTACACCACGCGGTTGATCCCGCGCACCTCGTTGGTGATCCGCCCGGAGATCTTCGCCACCAGGTCGTACGGGATCCGGGCCCAGTCGGCCGTCATCCCGTCCAGGCTCGTAACCGCGCGCAGCACGCAGGCCGACTCGTAGGTGCGCTCGTCGCCCATCACCCCGACGCTGCGCACCGGGAGGAGCACCGCGAACGCCTGCCAGAGCCGCTCCCGCAGGCCGGCGTTGGCCACCTCTTCCTGGACGATGACGTCCGCCTTGCGCACGAGCTGCAGCCGCTCTTCGGTCACCTCGCCGAGCACGCGGATGGCGAGGCCCGGACCGGGGAACGGCTGGCGCGCGACGATGGCTTCCGGCAGACCCAGCTCGCGGCCGAGCGCACGCACCTCGTCCTTGAAGAGCTCGCGGAGCGGCTCGACGAGCTGCATGCGCATGCGCTCGGGGAGGCCGCCTACGTTGTGGTGGCTCTTGATCACCTGGCTGGGTCCCTTGAAGGAGACGCTCTCGATGACGTCCGGGTACAGCGTCCCCTGCGCGAGGAAGCGCGCCTCGCCGTGCTCCGCCCGGTCGCGCTCCACCTCCTGCTCGAAGACGGCGATGAACT